>JBIIUN010000301.1:0-6485 GCA_044339945.1 Kapaibacterium sp. (SeqCode) | reverse complement strand
AGCCGAGGTTGAGCAGGGACAAGCCGAGGCCGGCATCAAGCCACGGCGACAACTCGCATTTGAGACGGGGCGAGGCAATTTGCACGACCGCGCCCTCGTCAAAGTCCCAGCGGTTGCCAAGGAACAGGGAACCCGTGAACGGCTTGGCGCGCCAGAAATCGAGCGTCGCCCAAGTCCACCATTCATCGGCGCAAGCGCCCCCCGCCAGCACGCAGCAGCACACGCAGAACAGGAAGCGGAACATAAGTTGGTCCGGCCATGAACGGGGACGCCCACGGGCACCCCGAACCCGATGCCGTTAGACTTTGCGCGACAATTCCTGTCAACGGCACGTCCCGGGGATGCGGTTTCCTCGCCGGGACCGACCAATGGAGTGAAGCAACCCGGCGTTGGACCTGGGTCACGCCACTTGACCCGGATGGGCTCGTCATCTTCCAGCGCACCGCGGGTGAGAATTTTCACTGCTTTCCAAGGCGTCGGCGCTTACCTACCGTCCCGCCGCTTTTCCAAGCGCAACACCTAGTAGCGAACCGTTATGGCCAAGTCGTTTTTCCCGAAAGTCGGGAACATCCAGTTCGAGGGACCGCAGTCGAAGAATCCCCTCGCGTTCAAGCACTACAACGCCGCCGAGCTCGTCGAGGGCAAATCGATGAAGGACCACCTGCGTTTCGCGGTGGTCTACTGGCACACCATGCGCGGCAACGGCGGCGACATGTTCGGCTGGGGCACCGCGCAGCGTCCTTGGCAGACCGGCGAAGGCACGGTGAAGGACGCCATCCAGCGCGCCCGCGCCATGTTCGAGTTCACCGGCAAGATCGGCGCGCCCTACTACTGCTGGCATGACCGCGACGTCGCCCCGCACGGCAAGACGCTGGCTGAGTCGAACAAGAACTTCGACGCCGTGGCCACCGAGCTGAAGAAGCTCCAGCAGGACACCGGCATCAAGCTGCTCTGGGGCACCGCCCAGAACTTCGTCCACCCGCGCTACATGCACGGCGCCGCCACGAGCTGCAATGCCGACGTCTTCTGCTACGCCGCCGCGCAGGTGAAGAAGGCGATGGAGTGGACCAAAGAATTGGACGGCGCCGGCTACGTCTTCTGGGGCGGCCGCGAAGGCTACTCCACGCTGCTCAACACCGACATGAAGCGCGAGATGGACCATCTCGGCCGCTTCATGCACATGGCCGTGGACTACAAGAAGAAGATCGGGATGAAGGGACCGTTCTTCATCGAGCCCAAGCCGAAGGAACCCACCAAGCACCAATACGATTCCGACGCCGCCGCGTGCCTCAACTTCCTCCGCGAATACGGCCTGCTCGAACACTTCCAGCTGAACCTCGAAGTGAACCACGCCTGGCTCGCCGGCAAGAGCATGGAGCACGAGATGGAAGTCGCCGGGGCCGCCGGCGCGCTCGGTTCCATCGACGCCAACATGGGCGACTACTTCCTCGGCTGGGACACCGACCAGTTCCCCACCGACCTCTACCTCACCACGCAGACCATGCTCCGCGTGCTGAAGTATGGCGGCTTCACCGCCGGCGGCGTGAACTTCGACGCCAAGGTCCGCCGTGAAAGCTTCGAGCTGGACGACCTGTTCCTCGCTCACATCGCGGGCATGGACGCCTTCGCCCGTGGTTTGAAGGCCGCCGCCGCCATCCGCAAGGACGGCCGCGTCGCCGAGTTCGTGAAGAACCGTTACTCAACTTGGGACAGCGGTATCGGCGCGAAGATCGAGGCCGGCAAGGCCAGCTTCGCCGACTGCGAGAAGCACGCCCTGAAGATCGGCGAGGTCTCCGGCCTCCAGTCCGGCCGCCAGGAGCTGCTCGAGTCGATCATCAACGAGTTCATCTGAGCCGGCTCAAGATTGTGACAGCGGCCGCCGTGCTACCACGGCGGCCGTTTTCGTTTTGCACCTTGTCGCCTACGGGAATTAGCCGTTGCGGGCCTTCCCCAAAGTTGACGCCGGCCATTCCCTGTCCGTTCATACGCGCCGGCACATGAGCTACTGTCCGTCTGTCTGGAATTATTCGCGCCGTCCCACCCGCGAAGTCGTCGTGGGCGATCCCGCCCGCGGGGGCGTCGTCATCGGGGGCAACCACCCGGTGGTGAAGCAGTCCATGCTCACCTGTGACACGATGGACACCGCGGCGTGCATCCAGCAGACGCTCGACCTCGTCGCTGTCGGCTGCCAGATCGTCCGCATCACGGCCCCGACCGTGAAGGACGCCGCGAACCTGGAGAACATCGTGCGCGAACTCCGCGCCCGCGGCTGCCTCGTGCCCATCGTCGCCGACATCCATTTCAAGCCCGAGGCCGCCATGGAGGCCGTGAAATGGGTCGAGAAGGTCCGCATCAACCCGGGCAACTACGCCGACTCCAAGAAGTTCGCGGTCAAGGAATACACCGATGAGGCCTACGCCGAGGAGCTGAAGCGCATCGAGGAGAAGTTCAGCCCGCTGGTGCTGGAGGCGAAGCGCCTCGGGCGCGCCCTGCGCATCGGCACCAACCACGGTTCGCTCAGTGACCGCATCATGAACCGCTACGGGGACTCGCCGCTCGGCATGGTCGAGAGCGCGCTGGAGTTCGCCCGCATCTGCCGACAGCACGACTTCCACAACTTCGTGTTCTCGATGAAGTCATCGAACCCGAAGGTAATGATCGAGTGCTACCGCCTGCTCGCGGCCCGCCTCGCGCAGGAAGGCCCCGACTGGAATTACCCCCTCCATCTCGGCGTGACGGAGGCCGGCGAAGGCGAAGACGGCCGCATCAAGTCCGCCATCGGCATCGGCTCGCTGCTCTGCGACGGCATCGGTGACACCATCCGCGTCTCGCTCACCGAGGACAGCCCGCGCGAAATCGCCGTCTGCAACGACCTGCTGGACCAGATTCCATCACTGGCGAATTCCGCGATCCCCGTATCGCAGTCCGCGATTTCCTGGGACCCCTTCCACTTTGAACGCCGGGAGTCCGCCGAAGCGTCGCTGGGCGACGTGCGCTGCGGCGGCGAGCAACTGGTGCGCGTCGTTGTGACCCAAGCGACCTTCGACAAGGTGGCGCCCAAGATTTCGCCCAAGGCCGACGTGAAGCCAGAGGGCATCTACGAAGACCTGAACGTCCTTGAGCTCGATCCCACGCAACCGCTCGCCATCGAACAGATCAATTGCGACACCCAGCTCGTCACCGTGGCCGACGGCGTGGCCCTGCCTCCGATTACCGCGTTTCGCCTGCTCGTCGTCCGGTTGCAGCAGCTCGGCCGCAAGAATCCCATCCTGCTAAAAGATTGCCTCGGTTTCAGTAGCCGCCGAGGTAACGAGGCGGACCGAAGCGAACTGGCCGGCAATCCGCCTCCTCACGTCGGCGGCTACGATCCCATTTCTCCCGAAGTCGCCTTGCTCCGCTCGGCGGTGAACCTCGGCGCGCTCCTCGCCGACGGCATTGGCGACGCCATCCTGGTCCGCAATGAATCCGGCGCCGGCCAATCATTGAGGCTCGCCTTCAACATCCTCCAGGCCGCGGGCTGCCGCTCCTTCAAGACCGACTACGTGGCCTGCCCGAGCTGCGGCCGCACGCTCTTCAACCTCCAGACCGTCACCGCGCGCATCAAGGCCCGCACCGACCACCTCAAGGGCGTGAAGATCGCCATCATGGGCTGCATCGTGAACGGCCCGGGCGAGATGGCCGACGCCGACTTTGGCTATGTCGGCGGCGCGCCGAACAAGATCAACCTCTACGTCGGCAAGAAGCCGGTGAAGTTCAACATCCCCGAGGACGAAGCCGTGGACCGCCTCGTGGATCTCATCCGTGAACATGGCAAGTGGGTCGAACCCGCCGCCGAATAGCGTTCCCTCCCACCGACAGCCCCTCTCCCATCATGTTCGTCAAAGGCCAGAAAGTCGTCTGCATCAACGACGAGTTCGCCGCGCTCGCGCTGGAGATGTATTCCCAGCTCCCGAAGAAGGATTCCGTTTACACCGTCCGCTCCGTTTTCATCGGCCGCGGCAACCTCACCAAGGCCGGCAGTGGGCAGCAGGACGGTGAGATCGGCATCCTGCTCGAGGAATTGGTCAATCCCCGTGACCCGGCGCTGAAGACCGGGCTCTCGGGGGAACTCGGCTTCAACTCCGAACGCTTCGCCCCGCTGGAATTCAACACCGACTCCGAAGTCCTGACCGAGAAGAAGGAGGACGAGGATTTGGTGCCGGCCTGAGGCCGATTGTGAGCAATCCCACCCGCAAACGACTTTGGAGCGTCGCCATTGCGGGTGTTGTGGTGGCCCTAACGTTGCTGGTCGCAATCGCCAGGCTTTTGCCCTCCGGGGCCCCTTTCTTGCGAAGTGCCAATTGGTTTGCTGGACCAATGCGGCCAGCCGAGTTCGGAACCTTGGTGAAATCCGCGATAGATCCCGAATCTCTCCGCGCTTGGGCCAGCTCCCAGCTTGATTCGGTTGTCGGTGGACAAAATCCAATGGTGCCGGTTTCCCAACTTCCTCCGGAACTGATCGCTCTGGGTGCCCGCGGCTACGGGATAGGTCCTCAAGCAAATATCGGCGGAAGCGAGGATCAACCCCATGTGCGGGTGTTCTGGCTATTCTCGTTCGGCAACGGCTACGGGATCTTGATCGGCAGCACCAACCTGAACCTGCCTACCAACCGCTTCTGCCTTCGCTGGGTGCCGGGGATCTACTTTATCGATCCGCAGAATCACTAGCCGCCCGCCCGGCGGTCGCGTCAACCCGGCCGCAAATCCGCCACGCATTCGGCGTGCTGCGTCCAAGGAGCATCTCCACCTTCCTTGCCTCATATACGCAAGGTGGTTCAAGGGCGCCATCCCATCATCATCGCCAGAAGCCCGCGCAATAACACCACGCGGAAGCTCCACGGGCCACCTTCGCGCTCGTCGCCGGCGCCGACGACGAAGGGTGACCATCGAGGCGCCAAGCCCGAAGCCAACGCCATTCCCAAGCGGCGACTCCGGATCGAACCCCATCAAAGTCGCCGACCGGAAAATGAGGCGGGGGCAACCGCACCAAACGAGGCCCGGTGTTGACCAACCGAGGCGCAGCCAAACCGGACTCGATCACGCATGCATACGGTCCTACACACCGAAACTAGATTCTATGGCTGCCTATCTTGCTCTCCTCAAGTTCACCCCCCAGGGACTCCAGAACATCCACGAATCCACCCACCGCGCCGCCTCGTTCAAGGCCGCGGCCAAGAAGGCCGGCGCGAAGATCACGCACATGGATTGGACGCTCGGCGCCTACGATGGCGCGATCCTGTTCGAGGCACCGAATGACGTTGTGGTGACCTCCCTGATGGTCGCGTTGGCGGGACTAGGCAACGTCCAGGCCACCACCCTACGCGCCTTCACCGGCGCCGAGTTTGACGTGATCGTGGAGAAGGCGCCCAAGCTCTGAGCGGCGGGAAATAAACGCTGCGGCCAGAACCGGCGGTGTCGTAACCGTGATCACCCGTCTGCGGTCCATGGCAGATAGGGCTCAGTTTCGAAGCTTGCCGTCGAGTCCGTCTTTGCCCTTTGCAGGCGCTCGCATCACCTGATTCTTGAAACGACGTCTCAAGAAGATGGTAAGAAGCCAAACTGGCAAACCGAACATGACCAAGATCGTCATTCCCCAAGTCGCCTCCTGCGGACCACCACCGACCGCTAGGGCAGCAGTCCAAGCAGCGACCGGAACAACAATGGCCCCAACAACGACAATGATCCTACGCCAAGAGACTCGGGAATTCATTTAGGCATCACTTCCTTTGCGACCGTCATCCCATGACCTCGCGGGGTCAACCACCCACACCCCGCCATCACGGCGAACAACCCACCAAGCACCGCCGCCCGGAAACCCCACGGGGCCGCCTTCGCGCTGGTCGCCCGCAATCGCAGGTCGAGATCAGCGAACTCGTCCACCTGCACGGTGCGGCGGAAGGTCAGCATCCGGCCCTGCTGTGGCACCGTCGCGCGGATCGCCGTGGGCGTGGGCACCGCGGCGTCCTGCTGCTGCACGATGCGTTCCGCCAGCTTCATCAGGGTGGCGTTGTCTTCAGCACTGTTGGCCTCGATGATCTGCTTCGCCTCCTGCTGGGAGTAGGTCGCGTCGCGCCGGTTGCGGAGTTCCTTGAGGTTGCCCGACGCGGGGGCGGCATCGCCGGCGGCGAGGTTTTGCCTCACATTGAGGCCGACGAGCGCTTGCTGGAGCTTGAGGTTGTGCAGTTGCACGCGGGCGTCCTCGTTGAAGGCGCTGTCGTGCGTGCTCAGGCCGAAGGCGCTGTTGAACGCCCGGCGCGCCTGCGTCGGGTCGCCCTGCTGGAGCAGCGAGTTGCCGAAGGACAGCATCTCCTCGGCGGCCTTGGTCTTGGCCCGATTCACCACCACCTCGTTGTCGAGATACGATTTCACGTCCGTGATCAGCGGCCGGGTTTCGAAGCCTTGGTCCTGCAACTGGAGCGAGCCGGACCAGTCGGCGAGCTGCCATT
>JBIIUN010000300.1:0-6523 GCA_044339945.1 Kapaibacterium sp. (SeqCode) | reverse complement strand
GGTGTCATCCATCCGCAGGTTGCAAACGCCGCCGAACTGGCGGGCGATGCCGAAGTTGAGGCAAATCGACTTGGCGTGGCCGATGTGCAGGTAGCCGTTGGGCTCGGGCGGGAAACGGGTGTGGATCTGCTGGTGCCGGCCGGCCGCCAGGTCGGCGGCGACGAGGTCGCGGATGAAATCGCTGGGCGCGGCGGGCGCGGTTTCCGGAGTGGCGGATGAATCAGACATACGAACGAAACAAACGGCGCGGATTGATACGGGGCAGGGCGGGGGAAGTCGAGGGCGGGCGCGGAATCCGGGCTATGTGCTGGGCAACCCGCTGACGTGGGTGATCCTGGTGTTCCAGGTCTGGATGTTCATCGACGCCATCCGCCGGCAGGAATGGATTTGGGCGGCCTGCATCTTCTTTTTCTCGATCCTGAGCGCGGTGTTCTACTTTTTCATGGTCTACCGGCAGGCGGGTCCGGCGGGCGGATCGGGCCTGCGTGGCTTCGAGCTGCCGGGAGCCGGGGAACGCCGGCGGATCAAGGAGCTGGAGGGGCGCATCCACCACCTCGACAAGGCGCGGGATCACCTCGATTTGGCGGACATCTACTTTTCCCAGGGCAAGCTGGCGAAGGCGGAGGCCAGTTACCGGGCGTCGCTGGAGCGGGATCCGAGCGATGTGGACGCGGTGGCGCACCTGGGCCAATGCCTGCTGCGGCAGAACAGGGCCGCCGAGGCGCGTCCGCTCCTGGAGCAGGTGGTGACCGGTGATCCGCGGCATGATTACGGCCACACGCTGATGGCCTTGGCTGAAGCGCAGACGGCGCTCGGCGACAAGGCTGCGGCGTTCCAGTCGTGGCAACGGGTGCTGGCGAACCACGGTTATGCCCGGGCCAAGGTGCAGTTTGCCGAGCTGCTGATCGAGCGGGGCGACAAGCCGGCGGCCCGGCGCGAACTGGCGGAGGTCATCGAGGACGACCAGCACGCGCCGAAGTTCCAACGCCAGCGCGAGAAGGTCTGGGTGAGCCGGGCGAAGTCGCTGCTCGGGCGGGTTTGAATCCCCCCCGCCATGGACAACCCCCAGCATCACTTTCGCTGGCTTCAGAACGGTCGCCAGTTCATGCGCCGCACGTTGGCGATGATTGCGCGGGCCGAGCGGTCCATCCGGCTGGAAATCTACATCTTTGCCCCGGACCACGCGGGCCATGCGGTCAGCGAGGCGCTGGTGGAAGCTGCGCGCCGCGGGGTGCAAGTGCGGGTGCTGGTGGATGCGCTGGGCTCCGACCTGTTGCCGGCCGGCTTCTGGACACCGCTGCGGGCCGCGGGCGGCGAGGCGCGGGAGTTTAATCCGGTGGAGCTGCGGCGGTTCCCGATCCGGGACCACCGGAAAATGCTCGTCGTCGACGAGGCACACGCCGGCGTCGGGGGCTTCAACGTGGCGTCGGAATACACCGGCGACGGGGTCACCCACGGCTGGGCCGATGTCGGCCTGGCCGTCACCGGGCCGGTGGCGCAGCGTTTGGCGGCGGAGTTTGACCGCATGTGGGAGGGGGCGAAAGAGCCGCAGAAGTGGTTCGCCCGGCTGCGGCGGGGGCAGCGGCCGCCTGCCGTCCGGATTTCCCCGGAGCTGGAATTGCTGCTCAGCGGACCCGGTCGAAACGCGAGCGCCTTCCAACTGCGATTGCGCGAAGATTTGGCCTCGGCGGCACGAATCCAGATCGCCTCGGCCTACTTCCTCCCCACGATGCGGCAACGGAAATTGCTCCGGGCCGCGGCGCGCCGGGGCGTCCCGGTGGAGATCGTGGTGCCGGGCAAATCCGACGTCGTGTGGTCGCAGCGGGCGGCCCGGCATCTTTACGGCGGTCTGCTGCGGGCGGGCGTCAAGATCTACGAATACCAGCCGCAGATCATGCACACCAAGCTGATCGTCACCGAGGCGGCCGCCTACGTCGGTTCGTCGAACTTGGATACCCGGTCGCTGCACATCAATTACGAGCTGATGCTGCGCGTGGACGAGCCATCGGTCGTTGCGGGCGGGCAAGCATTGTTCGACCTGTTGCGGGCCCGTTCGCAGCCGGTGGAATGGTCGGCGTGGCGGCATTCTCGCCCGTGGTTCACCCGCCTGCGCGACGCGGCGGCGTATTGGCTCTTGGCCCGTGCGGATCCCTACGTAACTCGTTGGCTGGCAATGGCGCCACGGTGACGGTGTGATTAAGCGGACAAAAAACGTCTGAAACTCCTTTGACACCGGTCAGACCCTTCCTACTTTGCGACCAAGCAGACGAAAACGCTCCGCTTAGGAAAAAATGCAAGTTACCCGTGCCAGTGAATACGCCGTGCTGGGGCTGATCGCCCTGTCCCGCCGCCCGCAGGGCGAAGTGGTGATGCTCGACGTGCTGGCTCAGGAAGAGGATGTCCCGACCAGCTTTCTCGGGAAGATTTTCCAAAGCCTCGCCAAGGCGGGCCTCGTCAGGTCGGCGCGCGGTTCCGGCGGTGGCTTTGCCCTGGCCCGGCCGGCCATCGAGATCACCGCCTTGGCGGTCCTGGAAGCGGTTGAAGGGCCCCTTGCCCTGACCCGTTGTCTCGACACTGACCTAGGCTGTGAACATGCCGGCGGCTGTGCGCTTTGCGGTCTGTTTTCGGCCGCGCAGGAGCGGGTGAGGGAAGTGTTCGCGCAGGCAACGATTGCCGAACTGGCCAGCCGGCACATTCCAGGCGGGGCGGTCCGGGCCGCCCGGGAACGCACCCCAATTGTTTTCCGTCCCGACGGCAGCCGGACTCCGGTCGCCAACGTGACAAACTGAAACTTAAGCAGTAACTACCAGAAATTGATCCGAGCCATGAGCGATACCTACACACTCTACAATCCGACGGTCATGGAACACTTCATGAATCCGCGGAACATGGGCGACCTGAAGGATGCCGACGGCGTGGGCGAAGTCGGTGCGGCGGCCTGCGGCGACATCATGAAGATCAGCCTCAAGATCAAGGACGGGAAGATCGAGGACGCACGCTTCAAGACCTTCGGCTGCGGCTCCGCCATCGCCAGCTCGAGCATGGCCACCGAACTCATCAAGGGTCGCACCATTGCCGAAGCCATGGATTTTACGAACCAGGAAGTCGTGGACGCCCTGGGCGGTTTGCCCCCGGTGAAGATCCACTGCTCGGTGCTGGCCGAGGAGGCATTGAAGGCGGCCTTGGAAGACTACGTGAAGAAGCACCCCGAAGCCGCCGCCAAGGCCGGCGCGGGTGAAGTCGTCGCCGTGGCTGCCTGAGCCCGGACTCCCGTGCAATCCCCTCGGTGAGCCCGGCGCAGGCCGTCCGCTGCCAGGGGATTTTTCCTGCCCCGATTCCCGTTTTCGTCCCACTTTCCGTTTCCGATGCGCCACGTCTTTCTCGATCACCAGTCCGGCACCCCGATGTTGCCCGCCGCCTTTGAGGCGATGCGCCCCTACTTCACCGAGGCGTTTGGCAACCCTTCCTCGTTGCACCAGCACGGGCTCCGGGTTCGCGACGCGCTCAAGAAAGCCCGGCAGCAGATGGCGGCGCTGATCAACGCGGACAGCGAGGAGGAAATCTTCTTCACCTCGGACGGCACCGAGTCGGCCAACTTGGCGATCAAGGGCGTGGCCTACGCCAATGAGCGCAAGGGCAAGCACCTCGTGGTATCTGCCACCGAGCATCCGAGCGTGATGAACTCGGTCGAATTCCTGGAGAAGCAGGGCTGGACTTGCACGCGGGTGGGAGTGAATGCCGTGGGCGTCGTCAACTTGGACGAACTGCGGGCCGCCATCACGCCGCAGACCGTGCTCGTGGCGGTGCATCACGTGAACCACGACATCGGCACGATCCAGCCGATGCGCGAGGTCGGGAAAATCTGCGCCGAGAAGAGCGTGCCGCTGTATGTCGACTGCGAGGCCAGCGCCGGCTGGCTGCCGGTGGACGTGAAGGATTTCGGGGCGGCCTTGGTCAGCTTCTCCCCGCACCGCTTCTATGGCCCCAAGGGCGTCGGCGTGCTCTACCGCAACAAGAAGGCCCGCCTCGTGAGCATCATTCACGGCGGCGTCCAGGAAGGCGGCCGCCGGGCCGGCACCGAAAACGTCCCGGCCATCGTCGGCGGCGGGGCGGCCGCGGAAGTCGCCCTGACCGAGTTGCCCCAGCGGATGGCCCACACCGCGGCATTGCAGCAGCGGCTTTGGGACGGCCTGAAGTCGCAGATCAAGTTCATCAAGTTGAATGGCCCGGAGCCCGGACCGCTGCGGGTCTCCACGAACATCAACATTTCCACCGAATTCATCGAGGGTGAGGGGCAATTGCTGATGCTGGACCACATGGGGGTGGCGGTCGCGAGCGGTTCGAGCTGCGTGAGCAAGTCGCTGAAGATTTCCCATGTGCTCGGGGCCATCGGGCTCGACCACGCGCTGGCCCAGGGCAACATCATCATGACCTTGGGGCAGGGGAACTCCGCGGAAGATGTGGATTACACCGTCGAGACCTTCGCCAAGATCGTCACGAAATTGCGGGGCATGTCCCCCATGTGGGACGAATTTGAGCGCGGCATCATCGACTCGGTGATCGCTCCCACGGGCCGCGGGAAATCTTTTTCCCAGCACGCGGCCGAGGTTTCTGGCAAGCCGGCCCATGGTTGAGAAAAGCCGGGCGGTTGCCGGATTCGCAAAAAATGTGGATGGCGCGCCGCCCCACCATGAACTCCACTGAATTTTCCATCGCACGCATACTTACCATGAACACCAGACAATTGATCTTGGGAGCCACGGTTCTGTTGGCTTCCGGCACCCTGTCCCTGCGCGCCGCCGAGCCGGCGGAATTGCGGAAGAAGGCACTCGAAGTTGTGGCCCCGATTCCCGAGCGGATGCCGGGCGCCGAGAAGGACACGCCGGTGCAAATCGCGCTCGGCAAACGTCTCTTCTTCGAGAAACGCCTGTCGCAGAACGGCACGCAGTCGTGCAATTCCTGCCATGCCGTGGACAAGGGCCGCGGCGGCGTGGACAACCAGCCGACTTCGCCGGGCGCCTTCGGCAAAAGGGGCGGCCGCAACTCACCGACGGTGCTCAACGCGGGCTTCCACACCGCCCAGTTCTGGGATGGCCGGGCGGAGGATCTCGCGGCGCAGGCCAAGGGTCCCATCCTGAATCCGATCGAGATGGCCATGCCCGACCAGAACGAGGTGCTCGCCCGTCTCGGCGCGGACAAGCGGTATGTCCGGGACTTCGCCAAGGCGTTTCCGGGCGAGGCAAAATCGCTGACCTACGACAATCTTGCGAAAGCGATCGCGGCGTTCGAGCGCACGCTGATCACCCGCGACCGCTTTGACGATTTCCTCAAGGGCCAGGACGTCGCGCTGACCGAATTGGAACGCAAGGGGCTGCACGAGTTCCTCTCCGTGGGCTGCACGACGTGCCATAACGGTCCGCTGGTCGGCGGCAATGGCTTCCGCAAAATTGGCATCCTCGAGCCTTACTCCAACTCCACGGACAAGGGGCGCATCGAGGTGACGAAGGACGAGGCGGATGAATTTGTCTTCAAGGTGCCCAGCCTCCGCAACATCGCCCTGACCGGTCCGTATTTCCACGACGGCAAGCATGCCGAACTGGCGTCCGCCGTCCGCGAAATGGCCCAGCTCCAGTTGGGCCAGAAGCTCTCCGACGACCAGGTCAAGGCCATCGTCGCGTTCCTGAACGCCATGAGCGACAAGGGACGCAAGGCGCCGAAGACGGCGTCCTCCGGTGCGGCCGGCGCGGGCCAGCCGTGAACCGGGTTGCGCCAGATCCGCTTCGACCCGCACCGGGAGGTGCGGGTTCTGTTTTCCCGGCCGGTTGCGGTGCAGCCGAAGCCCGTTAGTCTGCCTTCCCACGATTCATTGTTCCGCCGCCCATGACACAGGATGCCGTTCTCGCCGCCCTTCGCCTCGTCAAGTATCCCGGATACAGCCGGGACATTGTCTCGTTCGGACTCGTCAAGGAGGTCCAAGTCGACGGTGACGCGGTGGGAGTGCTGATTGAGCTGACGACGCCGAATGCCGAGCTGGGCGAACAGATTGCCGACGCCGCGCGGCTTACCCTGAAGGAGCAGTTCCCCGCTCTCAAGGATGCCCACGTGCAGGTGCGGGTGCCAACGCCTCAGCAGGCCGCCGCCGCCCCGGGGGCGGCCAGCAAGAGCAAGGTGCCGGGGTTGGCGCGCATCGTGGCGGTCGCGTCGGGCAAGGGGGGAGTCGGCAAATCCACCTGCTCGGTGAACTTGGCCTGCGCGTTGTCCCGGCTGGGCGCATCGGTCGGCCTGCTGGACTGCGACATCTACGGCCCCAGCATTCCGCTGATGATGGGCTATCGCGACCGACCGCTGATCAACGACGAGGAAAAGCTCGTCCCGCCCGTCGCCCACGGGGTCAAGGTCATGTCCATGGGCTTGCTCATCCAGGACGACCAGCCGGTTATCTGGCGGGGACCGATGATCCAGAAGACCATCCAGCAGTTCGTGCATCAGGTGGATTGGGGCACGCTGGACTACCTCATCGTGG
>JBIIUN010000299.1:0-6529 GCA_044339945.1 Kapaibacterium sp. (SeqCode) | reverse complement strand
TGGCCTTGAGGCAGGCCACCAACCAGACCCTTTGGCTGACGCCCGTGCTGCATGTGGGTTCGACCGCCGGCGCACCGTGGTGGGACATGTGGGATCCGAAAAATGTCCGTCGCATGGAAACCGTGGCCCGGGAAGGGATTGTTTCGCTGCGCGGCGATGCGCGGGTCGTGGGCTACTACAGCGACAACGAGTTGGGCTGGTGGAACGCCACCCTGTGGAAGCTGACGCTAGAACAGCCGGCAACCAGCGGCCAGCGGCAGCGCCTCGTGAAGCTCCTGCGGACGACCTACGCCGACGATTGGTCGCGGCTCCTCGTCGACTTTGACCCGGAGAACGCCGGCAGTTGGGCCCAGCTCCAGCGTGGCGGAATGCTGTTCGTGAAGCCGGGCGGGAATGGCGTCCGGGTCCTGCGCCAATTCCTCGGGCTCCTGGCTGACCGCTACTACGGCCTCATGCGCGGCTTCATCCGGCAGTTCGATCCGGGGGCGTTGTATCTGGGCGACCGCTACCAGTCGTTCTTCTATCCGGAAGTCGCCCGGGCGGCGGCGGGCCACGTCGATGCAGTTTCCAGCAACCTGAACGCCCAGTTCGGCGACGGGACCTTTCTGCGCTGCTACCTCGACACCTTGCACGCCCTGACCGGCAAACCGGTCCTCATCACTGAACTCTATGCCGCCGCGACCGATAACCGCAGCGGTAACCGGAACGACTACGGCACCTACCCGGTCACCGGCACCCAGGCGGAACGCGCCGCGCTCGCCCGGACCACGTTGAACGACCTGCTGCGCCTGCCCTACGTCGTGGGTGCGGACTGGTTTCAATTCGCCGACGAACCACGGCACGGCCGCGAGGACGGCGAGAACTTCAACTTCGGTCTCGTGGACATCCGGAACCAGCCTTACGCGGAGGTGACGCAGATGTTCGCCACCTTGGACCCCGACGCGTTGAGGGTCCGCCCCGTCGTTCCACGCCCGGACGCCTTGGCGGGAATCCCTCCGGCACCGGCGCAACCGTTTGCCAACTTCAAGCCGCCGCAGGCATTGCGGCAGTGGGATCGGGAGCGCGGTTACGTGCCGCCGGTCACCGCCCATCCGCTGAGCGACCTCTACGTGAGTTGGAGCCCCGGGGCGCTTTACCTCGGGCTCTACTCGCTCGACATCGTCGAGTCGGCCTACTACCGCAACCCGTCGGTGCCGAAATCCGACCGGGCGCTGTTCACGGTGCGGCTTGGCGGGAAAGAGATCGTGCGAGCCCGCCTGGGCGCCGGCCGGGAACCGTTGGCGAATGAACCCCGGGTGCGCATCGAAAACTCCTCCGGCATGGGGCACAACGTCAGCAACGTGGCCGCCCTTGAACTCTCGGCCGAGCTCCTGGGGCGGCCTGGTTTCGCGCCCGGAGACGAGGTTGAACTCGATTGCTCGCTCGACACGCACGGCCGTGCACACCGGGTGGAATGGCGTGGCCGATATCGACTCGCGCGCTGAATTTTCATTGCCTGCGGGCCGGGCGGACGGCGTGATTTCCCCACCGCATGAATGTTTCCCGTCGTTCGTTTGTGGCCGCGTTGGGCGCGGCCGTCCTCTTCGCCTCCGGCTGTGCGACCTCGTCGTCCGTCGGCACCGGCGCCTCCTTCAAGGGCCCGATCGGCCTCCAGCTCTACAGCCTGCGCGGCCTGTTCACCAAGAGCGTCCCGCAGGGCCTCGCCCTGACGAAAAGCTACGGCCTCAAGGACGTGGAGCTCGCCGGCACCTACGGCATGCCCCCGGAGAAACTGAAGGCGATGCTCGACGAACACGGGCTCAATCCGGTCGCCGGCCACTTTTCGTTCGAGAAACTGCGCGACGATCCCGAAGGCGTGGCCAAGGAAGCCAAGGCGCTCGGCCTGAAGTATGCGGGTTCGGCGTGGATTCCGCACAAAGGCGCCTTTGACGAGCCGCAGGCCAAGGCTGCGGCCGCCGTCCTGAACCGGGCCGGCGAGGTCTTCGCGAAGCATGGCCTGAAGGTTTATTACCACTGCCACGGCTTCGAGTTTCAGCCCGGCGTGATTCCGGACGGACGCAAGGGCATGGACGTGCTGATGGCCGAGACCAACCCTCAGCATGTGGACTTCCAGATGGATATTCTGTGGATCACGTTCCCGGGCGAGGATGCCGCGGAGTGGCTCAACAAATATCCGGGCCGCTGGGTTTCCCTGCACATGAAGGACCTCAAGAAGGGCGTGAAGACCGGGTCCCACGTCGGCGGGACCGATCCGAACAACGACGTGGTGCTGGGCACCGGCCAGATGAACTGGCCCAAGATCCTGGCCGCCGCCAAGAAGTCCGGCGTGAAGTATTACTTCATCGAGGACGAATCGGCCGACGCGGCGAACCAGATTCCGCAAAGCCTGAAGTTTCTCGAACAGGTGAAGTTCTGAGTAAACCGAAGCAATTGCAGCCCGCCGTTCGCGGCGGGCTTTTTGTTGTGCGTGGGCTGATCGGGCGTGGCTCCGTCCCGCGAACTGGAAACTGGAATCGGAAGTTCCAGGTGCCCCGATCATCGCCGTGGTAATTCTTCGGTCCGTGAATCCGCTACCCGACCTGCCGCCGGACAATCTCGTCCGGAACCAAGTGCAAGAGACCGCAAGAGCCATCGGCGACGGGGTGGTCGACCTGGCGAGCGAAGGTTTGGTGGAAGTGGTCATCGAGGTGGCAGCCGCCGCGCTGGAAGTGTTGGGCAACCTATGAACGCCTTGTCCGCCGTGCTGTCCCTCGCCTCCGGCGGCGCCGCGGGCTGGGGTCTGTTCCGCGTCCTGTTCGATGGGTGGGACGATTTTGGCGAATGCCTCCGTTTCTGGCTGACGCCGGATTGGCTGTCGGCCGTGCGGGGCGAGTGGACCGAGGATCAGTGGAGCGAGTTGCGCCTGTTCCTGTGGGTGGCCGGCACCGGCGGTTGCGGCTTCGGCGGCTGGGCGCTGGGGAATTTCCTGCTGGGCTGAGCGATCGGTTTCCGGCCAATTCCCGGGCGACCGCGCGATCCGCGGCAGCCGTTTTGACCCGCAATTGTCGCTTTTGCGGACCTTGACCTTGGGCCGTTCCTCGCCATGCTCCACGGCTCCCTATGTGGGAAGCCGACATGCAGCACATTCGCAACATCGCCATCATCGCCCACGTTGATCACGGCAAGACAACGCTGGTGGATTGCCTTTTGAAACAGTCCGGGACTTTCCGGTCCAACCAAGCCGAAACCCAGGTCGAGCGCCTCATGGACTCGATGGACCTGGAAAAGGAAAAGGGCATCACCATTCGGGCGAAAAACGCCGCCTTCAAATACAAGAACTACCACATCAACATCGTGGACACTCCGGGCCACGCCGACTTCGGCGGCGAGGTGGAGCGCATCATGAACATGATCGACGGCGTGCTGTTGGTCGTGGATTCCGCGGAAGGCCCGCAGGCGCAGACCCGCTTCGTGCTGCGCAAGGCGCTGGAAGCCGGCGCCAAGCCGATCGTGGTGATCAACAAGATCGACCGGGACAACGCCAATCCCAAGAAGGTGCTGGACCAGGTGTTCGAGCTCTTCATGTCGCTGAACGCCACCGACGAGCAGCTCGATTTTCCGTTCATCTACTGCTCGGCCAAGCAGGGCTACGCCAAGCAGGAGCTGGAGCACGTCAGCGGCACGATGGAGCCGCTCTTCGACGCCATCGTGAAGCACATCCCGCCGCCCCGGGCGCACGCGGGCGAAGGCTTCCAACTGCTGGTCGCCAACCTGGATTACAGCGACTACCTCGGCCGGATTGCGTTCGGCAAAATCTACGAGGGCAAGGTCAAGGTCGGTGATCCGGCGATTTGCCGGCATGGCCATGGCAAGATCAGCAAGGGCAAGATCACCGCGATCTACCACTTCGAGGGCATGAAGCGGATCGAGATCACCGAGGCCCACGCCGGTGACATCGTCGGCCTCACCGGGTTCGAGGAAGTGTTCATCGGCGAGAGCATCTGCGACTCCGAGGCCCGCCAGGCGCTGCCCTACATTCCCATCGACCCGCCGACGATCCAGATGGAGTTCGCGGTCAACGACGGCCCGCTGGCGGGTCAGGAAGGCAAGCAAGTCACCGCCCGTAACATCTGGGACCGCCTCGTGAAGGAAGTCCGGACCAACGTGGCGTTGCGCATCGCCCAGACCAGCGACCCGAAGATTTTCTCGGTCGCCGGCCGCGGCGAGATGCAGATTGCAATCCTTGTGGAGCAAATGCGCCGCGAAGGTTTCGAGGTGCTCGTTTCCCGGCCGGAAGTTCTCTGGAAGAAAGACGACGCCGGCAACGCGCTCGAACCCATCGAGAAGCTGTTCGTCGAAGTCCCCAGCGAAAATCTCGGCGCGATCATGGAGAACCTCTCCAACCGCAAGGCGCAGATCACCAACATGAACCACGTCGGCACCCAGGTTTCGCTGGAGGCGTTGGTGCCAATGCGCGGATTGATCGGTTTTGAAACGGACTTGGTGAACAGCACCAAGGGCATGGGCGTGATGAGCCACCTCTTTCACGAGTATGGCGAGGACCGGGGTGCGATTCCTGCCCGGAAGAACGGTTCGCTCGTCGCCATGGAAGCCGGCGAGGCGACCAGCTACGCGCTGAACATGGTCCAGGAACGCGGCCGCCTCATGGTCGAACCGAAGGACCCGATCTACATCGGCATGATCGTCGGCGAAAACGCCCGCGAGGACGACATCATGGTGAACGCGGTGCGCGAAAAGAAGCTGACCAACATGCGTTCGCAGGGCGACGGCAAGGGCATCCAGCTCAACGCCCCGATGAAGCTCAGCCTGGAGCGCGCCCTCGAATACATCGATGTGGACGAATACGTCGAGGCGACGCCCAAGAGCCTGCGTCTGAGGAAGAAGATCCTGGACGAGAACGCCCGCAAGCGTTCGGAGAAGAGCCGTCAGATCAAGTTTGTCTCGGAGTAGTCCTCCGACACCTGCTTCCCGGGCCGGACAACCTCGTTGTCCGGCCTTTCTTTTTGCCCCGATACGACCCGTCGGTCAGGCTGCCCAGCGTGACGCCCACCCCGCCCCCATCGCCGCTTCCGGTCATCCTGCTCACGGGCTTTCTCGGCTCCGGGAAGACCACCTTGCTGCTGCGCTGGCTGAGCGAAGCCCCGGCGACCGGACTCCGCCTCGGCGTGGTGATGAACGAGTTCGGTGCGGAGAGCGTGGATTCCCAGCTCATCAACCGCGCCGGCCTGCCGCTGCAGCAGGTCGCCGGTGGCTGCGTGTGCTGCGCCCCGGACAACGAACTGCCCAACGCGGTGATCCGCCTCGTCCAGGAGGGCAATTGTGACTACCTCGTGGTCGAGACCAGCGGACTGGCGGACCCGGACAACATTATCGATGCGCTCACCGATCCCGAGTTGCTGCCGTGGGTTCGTTTGCAGGCTGTTGTCACCGTCGTCGATGGCGTGTGGTTCAGTCGGCCAGGCTTGGAGTCTGGCGAACGCATCCTCGCTCGCCGCCAGATTCAGTTCGCCCACGTCCTATGCCTCTCCAAATGCGATCGCTTGGGCGACGCCGAGGTTGAGTTCGCCCGCGAGCGATTGGCGGAAATCAATCCGCAGGTCCAACCCGTGAAATTGCCCTGGGGCCTGCCCGAACCGGCCGCGATCCTCGCCCGGCCGCCGGCCCAGGTGGAATTGCTGCCCGACGATCCGGCTCCCGCCGGCCCGCATCTGCATACGACTTTCCAAAGCCTGAGCTGGCGATTTCCGGCCCCGGTGGATCGCAGCCGCTTCGAGGCATTTTTGGCGGGCATGAATCCGCGTGAAGTGGTTCGCGCCAAGGGTTTCGTCCGGTTCCGGCACGCCCCGGACAAGGTGTTCGTCTTCCAATCCGTTTTCGGGCATCACCTGATCGATGAATTCACGGTCCGCCCGGCCCCGGATTGCGTGGCGGTTCTGATCGGTCCGGCGCTGGATATCACCGCCCACCGGCAACGGTTGAGGAGCCTGCTCAACGCCGAGGGAATCCTCCCGCTTGCCATCCAAAAAGCCGGTTCGGGACCCGGCAGCTCATTCTCGGAGCCGGGTGCTGACCATCCTTAAGGGGGGCGACAATTGCTTTGACGTCCGCGGTCCGGAGGGCCATTCCAAGGCCGGTCCCCCATAATTGTTTCACATGAATAGCATTTCTCTCCCTAAGTGGTTGCGCTGCGGGGCGGTAGCCTTGGGCGCGGCGTTGGCGCTGACTTCCCAAGCCAAGGTGCTGGATAACTTCGACGACAACACGAAGACCGGTTGGACGGACTTCACGTTCGTGCCGGGCTTTGGCCTGCCGACCGAGTCGGGCGGCCAGTTCCGCTTCGAACAACCGCCCGCGGGACAAGCTCTTTTCAGTGCCAGCCAGAAGGTTTCCGAGGCCTTTGAACTCAAGGAAGGCCGCACGATCGAGTTCCGGGTGGACGTGATCCAGGGCGGGGCGAAGGACTCGTTTGCGATCCTGGGTTTCATCCCGACCGGGAAGTCGCCGGGCACGCTGGAAGGCTACGGATTTG
>JBIIUN010000298.1:0-6551 GCA_044339945.1 Kapaibacterium sp. (SeqCode) | reverse complement strand
CCGCGGCCTGGCCCGTTTGAACGCCGACGGTTCCCTCGACTCGTCCCTCGGCGACATCATGCCGAACATTTCCCCATCCCCGACGGTGAACGCCCTCGCGTTGCAACCCGACGGCAAGTTCTGGGTCGGCGGCAACTTCTTCGCGTTTGGCGGTCACAATTATGTCGTCCGCCTGAACGCCGACGGCACGCTTGATCCCACCCTGCCTTCGCTCGGCCTGGAAGCGTTCGCCCGCGGCACCGTCAATGCGCTGCGGCTCACCGAGGACGGCCGTTTGTGGGTGGCCGGCCCCCAGGTGTCCGTCGGCGGGCAGTCCCTGGGCAACCTGGTGCGTTTCTTCACCGACCGCACCGGCCCGACGATGGGCTACGCCGGACTGGACCGGACCCCGGACGTGGGCGCGTCGATCACCCTGCGCGGCACGGTCACGGGGCCGTTCACCGGCCTGCAATGGCGCTTCAAGGGCGCACCGATCAGCGGCGCCACGGGCCTCGAACTGCCGCTGAGCAATGTCACGCTGGCCACTTCGGGCGCCTACGATCTCGTGGTGACCTCCGCGGGCGGCAGCTACACCAGCGCGCCGGTGAACGTGCGCGTGCGCGGCCCGGTGGTGCTCGACCAGGAACCGTTGCCGGCCGTCGGCGTTATCTCGAACTCCGTGAGTTTCGCGGTGAGCGCCTTCGGCAAGCTGCCGCTGGGCTACCAGTGGTTCCGCGACGGCAACGTGCTGGCCAACGCGACGAACCGCACGCTGACACTGACCAACCTCCAGCTCACCGCCGCCGGCGACTACGCGGTGAAGGTGACCGGCGGCGACGGCACCTCCGCCACCAGTGAGCCCGCGTTCCTGACGGTGGTGCCGCCGCCCGGTTCGACCAATGCCACCTTCCGCTTGGCCCTGCCCGCGTCCAATGGCTTCAAGGACATCGCCTTCCTGCCGGACGGCCGGGCGCTCGTCGTGGGTGGCTTCGCCAGCCGGTTGGCGCGCGTGAATACCGACGGTTCGGTGGACCCTGCGTTCCGGTTCGACGCCGCGGGTCTGACCGAGTTCATCGCCCTGGAACGGCAACCCGACGGCAAGCTGGTGATCCTCGTCCGGCTGAACACCGGTGGCGGTCTGTATGCGGTGCGCCGGTTGAACGAGGACGGAACACCCGACGGCAGTTTCGCCGAAGCGGAGGTGTTTGCCGGGAATGACCTGAAGCTGGCGCCGGACGGCGGCATCCTGGTCGTCGATCAGCGCGGCATCACCCGGGTGCGGCCGGATGGAACCCTGGACCCCGAATTCAATCAGCGGGCCAAGCTGAACGGTGCGGCGATGTCGGTGGACGTGGACGCCGCCGGCCGCATTTACGTGGCGGGTTATTTCACCACCGTGGGCGGACAGCCCCGCCCGCAGTTGGCCCGGCTGCTGGCTGACGGCGCGCTGGATGCAACCTTTGCCCCGACCAACAGCTTTTCGAGCCAATGGTTCGTGACCGCCCTCGCGGAAGGGGCCTTGGTCGGCGACCTCAACGGCTTCTACCGGTTCACCGAAACCGGCGCCCGCGACGACAGCTATGGCTGGGGCACCCGCCTCGCGGCCTGGGATCTCTCCGCCACCGGCCAGTTGCTCGGCGCCCTGAGCGACACCCAGGGCAACGGCGTGATCCGTGGGGCGGACGGCACGGCCGCCCTGCCCTTCGGCACGATGAAGCTGCCAGCATCGCTCTACGGTTACAGCTTCCTCCGGGTGGCACCGGACGGGGCGATCTGGCTGGCCAAGGCAACCGCCTCCTTCAGCCCGGTGGATTCGGCGACCGTGCTCTACCGGCTCAACGGCACGATCACCCCGTTGGCACTGCTGACGTCACCGCTCGCGCAGACCGTGAACGCCGGGACCCGGGTGACCTTCACCGCCGCCGCCGCGGGCACCTCCAAGGTCAGTTATCAATGGCAGCGAAACGGCGTGAACCTGACGGGCGAGACCAACGCGACGCTCGTCTTCAACAGCGCGCAGCCGGCGAACAATGGCGACTACGCCGTCGTGGTCAGCAATCGCTCCGGCTCGCAGACCAGCCGGCCCGCCACGCTGGTGGTGCTCGGCGCGCCGGAAATCCTTTCGTTCGCCGGCGGCGGGGAACTCGGCCTCGGCAACACGTTGCTGCTCGGCGTCAACGCCCGCGGCATCGCCCCGCTTGCCTACCAGTGGCGCCGTAATGGTGCGCCGTTGGCCGGGGCCACTGCGGCCAGCTACACCAATCGCGCCGTCGCGCTGGGTGACGCGGGCAGCTACGACGTGGTGGTCGGCAATTCGCTGGGCTCGATCACCAGCGCCCCGGTTGCGGTGACCGTGGTCGTGCGGCCAGGCGCCGTCATCACCAGCTTCCCGACCAACGCGGGCAGCGTCCTGGGGCTGAATGAACTCAACGTCCTGCCCAATGGCTTCTACCTGTTGGGCGGCAGCGCCTACAACCGCTTCGGCGAGCTCCAGTTCTCGCTGCCATACCCTTACAACGGCGCGCCCGGCACCAGTGTCCTGCGGGATCGGGTCGCCGTGGACGCGGCCAACGGGCGCATCTACATGGGGCCCACCTACGCGGTCCGGGCGTTCGATCTGAACGGCGCGCTCGTCCCCGCCTATGCCGGCCCTGCTGCGAACGTGCGGATGGTGCGTGTCGAGGCCGGCGGAACCGTGCTCAAGTGGACCGAAGGCGCCCTCACTTACACCCTCAAACGCCTCGGGCCGGATGGCGCGCTGGCCGCCGGCTTTACTCCTCCGACCACGGTGGGTGTTGATGCCCAACCCCTGGCCGACGGGAAGATCCTGTTGCTGTCCGCCTCCCAGAGAATCTTCCAGAACAACTTCGTCTTCGACACCACGGTGGTGCGGCTGAACGCCGATGGAACCTTGGACTCCACCTTCAAGGCCGCCACCAACGTCTTTCCGCTGGGCAAACGGGCCGAACGGTTGGCGGTGGACCGGCAGGGGCGCTTCTTTGTCCTGGGCAGCTTCGAAAACTACAACGGACAGGCCCGGACGAGCATCGCTCGTTTCCTGGCCGACGGCACACTGGACCCCAGCTTCCTGCCGCCGGTGATCAACGGGGAAGTGATGGAGCTCGCCGAACAACTGAACGGCAAGCTGGTGATCGTGGGCGCCTTCACCCAAGTGGATGGCCAGCCCCGCAGCCTGATCGCCCGGCTAAATGCCGACGGCACGCATGACCCGAGCTTCAATCCCGGCACGGGCCTCACCAACAGTGGCGGCCAGAACATCGCCTACGACGTCGCCCTCCTGCCCACCGGCGACATCCTCGTCGCCGGCACCTTCGACCGGGCGGACGGCCTGCCACGCCGGGGTTTGGCGTTGTTCGCGGCCGGCACGGGCACGAGCGCGGTGACTTATCAGTGGTTCAAGGACGGCGAAGCGCTGGCCGGCCGGACCGCGCCCACGCTCACCCTCACCGGCGCCACCGCCGCCACGGCGGGCGACTACCGCGTCGTCATCCGCAACGCCTCTGGCGAACTCTCCAGCCGGGTCGCCAAGGTCGGGGTGATCACGCCGCCCGTGGTCACCCAGCCGCCGGTGTCCGTGGTCGTCAACGCCGGCCAGGCGGCGACGTTCAGGGTGACCGCGACCGGGCTCCGCCTGGGTTATCAATGGCGCCTGGGCGATGAACCGTTGGCCAATGCGACGAACGCCATGCTGAACCTGGCGACGGTCAGGGTTGCGGATGCCGGCCGTTACTCCGTGCGGGTCTTCAATCCCGCCGGCGAGGTCATCGTGGGGCCGGCCCAGCTGCGCGTCCGCCCGGTCAAGACCGTCGCCGTGCTGCCGACCAACGGCCTCGTGGGTGTGCATCACTTCGACGGCAGCCTGGCGGAAGAAACTGCCCGTTACTCGGCCAACCGAAGTGGCTCAGGTGGGTTTGGCACCGGCTACGACGGCGAAGCGGTGCGGATCACCACCGGCTCCGATTCGGTCCAACTGGGGCAGGGGCCGCCCACCATGTTCGGCACGGGCTACACGGTTTCGTTCTGGATCAAACCGGAGGTCGAAACGTCCCTGAATGTCTACGCCTTCGTGGTCGGCAACCGGGAGCACTACCTGTTCCTCGGCGGCAACGACAACACCACGCTCGGTAACCGCATCTTCCTCGCGACCCGCGGATTCCGGTCGGTCCATTCCACCGATGACCGCGCCTACGTGCCCAACCTCGTCGGCAAGTGGACGCACTTCATGGTCACCTACAACGGCCAGGGTTACGCCGCGGCCGGCAACTACGCCGTCTACGTGAACGGCGAACCGCTGGCTCTGGCCAGTTCCTCCAATCTGATCGGGGGCTCGGCCCGGGGTGGCAGCGAATTCGGCCGCTACGGCGGCGGGGCCAACGGGGTTTCGGGCACCTTCCTGCTCGACGAAGTCCGGCTCTACAATCAGGTGCTCTCGGCGAACGATGCCAGCCGCCTCGCCAATCCCGTTTCGGCCGACTTGCCGCCCGTGCTCGTCTCCCAGCCGACGGGCGGTGCCGCGGCCCCTGGCGGCCCCTTCACCTTCAACGTATCCGCCACCGGCGAAGGTCTCTTCTACGAATGGTATCGTGGCGATGCGCTCCTGCCTGATGCCGACGGTCCGGCGCTGAACCTGAGCAACGTCACCCCCGCCGACGCCGGCGACTACCGCGTGGTCATCTCCAACGCCGGCGGCAGCACGAACAGCGCGACCGCCACCCTCGTGGTCAATGCGGTCACCGATCCGTTCGTGACGTGGGCCACCGGTGCCAGCCTCACTGGCGACAACGCCCAACCCGGCGCCGATGGCGACGGCGACGGCGCAAACAACCTCGCCGAGTTCTACTATGGCACCTCCCCGACCGCGGGCGCGGAACGGCCCACGTTCCCGGTGGCGAACGTCAAGGTTGGCGGCGTGGACTATCCGGCGGTGACGATTATCCGCCGGCAGAGCGCCGGGACCGCCCAACTGACGACGCTCGTCGCCAGCTCGGTGCTGTTCGCCGACAACCTTGGCTCAACGGTGGTTTCCGCCACGCCGCTGCCGGATGGCTTTGAGCGCGTCATCATCCGGTCCAATGCGCCGGAAGCGACGCAGCAGAATCAGTTCTTCCGACTCACGGTGCAGCAGTAGCCCGTTGACCCGGTGGGGCGGAAGTTTCCGCCCAGGGCTGGCCCCGCCGCTCCGCCTGACTCGTGGGGCGGCGGGGCAACGCCGGAATCGGCGGCCAAGAGCGACTCTTGACGGTGCCGGGGGCCGTCCCTAGCGTCCGCGCCCGGGTGGTGGTCGTAGATCAATGGTAGATCCCCAGATTGTGGTTCTGGTTGTTGCGGGTTCGAGTCCCGTCGGCCACCCCACCCTCTTTCTTCCCGTTTCGTTTCCGAAACGCTTTCCCTGAATGGCGGCTCCGCGCGCTGCCTACTTTCCGCGCGTCGAGTAAGTCGACGTGTGGCCGTGCGCGGGGATGCTGAACGTGTAGTTCCGGCCGTCCGGACTCACGCTGCACTTGATGAAATCGCCGGCACACTTGGCTTCGCGATTGGCGATGAAGGCTTCGGGACAGTTATTCGTCGTCCCGTCCGGCCGGGTGTTCTTGTGAACCTGGTATTGCGCCTTCAGGGCAGGCAGGCCGCGGAACGTGGCGAACACCTCGCCGGCGGAACCTTTCGTCGGACTGTTGTTCATCACGGTCACGGTCGGGTTCAGCGCCCGCACCAGGAAGGGATTGTTGCTCACGTCGAACCCGTGGTGGGTAACTTGGTAGACGTCCACCAACGTGACCAACGGCACCGGCCAGGCCAGCTTGGTCTCGGAATTCCAAGTGAGGTCGCCACCGTCGAAGAAGCGGAACGGCCCGAATTGCAGAACCCAGGCCGAGCTGTTCGCGTTGTCGGACGTGTCCACCGGTTTCGCCGGGGGCGCAGGCGTGTTATCCCAGTGCTTGAACTCGCGGAGCGGCGGGGTCCAGGCCTGCTGGCGAGTCATCACGCAGCGCAATTCGGGAACCAGCTTCCCGGCCTCGCCGCCCAGCGGGACGACGGTGCCGGGTTGCACGACGTGGCGTTCCTTCGCGGGCAGGTTCCGGTAGGGCTTGCTCGTCAGCGGCCAGGTGGACTGGCGGTTGCCGTCGGGATCGGCGTCGGGCAGGCCGTTGTCCCAGACGTGGCGGGTGGGCATCAGCGCGGCGAGCTCCGCGGCCCCACCGAAGTGATCAATGTGGAAGTGGGTCACGACCAAGTGGTCGATCTGCTTCAGGCCGGCGACCTCGGTGGCGACCCGGTGAATGCGGGCGGGATCACGGCCGCCGGGATTGCCGGCGTCGATCAGCACGCTTTCACCGGCCGGCGTGACCAGCAGCGTGGAACCGCCGCCCTCGGAATCGATCCAGTAGAGGTCCAGCGTGCCGTCAACGGGACCGGCCAGCGCGGCAAAGGAAGCCAAGGTGAGCAGGGGGAGCAGGCGCATGGACGCTTGGTAAACAGCGGCGCGCCGGCCCGCAATGCCGGAACCGGTCACCACGGGATCGCCCACCACAGCAGGCCCACCAGCACCAGCA
>JBIIUN010000398.1:0-4689 GCA_044339945.1 Kapaibacterium sp. (SeqCode) | reverse complement strand
CAAGGTCACGGGCGCGACCAAGATCAAGAGCGTGACGCTCGTCGGCACCACGCTGACGGTCGTCTACGAGTAAGCGTCGCGTTCCGAACTTGAACCCACGCCTCAATGCAGGGGGCCGGACAATTGTCCGGCCCCTTTTCTTTCTCCCCTGCCCTGCTTGCACCCCGTCCACCTAAGGGAAACCGCCGCCATCGCGCCCACTCAAGAAACCCACGGATGAACCGGATTACCCGCGGAATCCAGGCTTCGCGGGAGCTCGATTCGACCGGGCTGCCCCGAGCGGCGTCCGGGCTTCCGGGAACTTTAAACAATCTTGGCGGATTCGGCCCCGAGCCGGCGCAAGTATGAGTGTCCATGCTGCGCCTGCAAAGGCGTGGCCGCATAGGACAGGTAGAACAACCTGAGGCCAGACGTAAGTCTGGCCTCGCGCGTTTGGGATATGGAAAGCGGGCAACTCAACCGAAGCCGGAAGGCCCGGCAGTGCGAATTCTTGGCGGATTCCTCCGTCCCGGTTCGCATTACTGGGTGTTCTCTGCTTGGTCCTTCGGGACCGGGCCGCATAGGAGAATAGGTTTGGTAGAACAACCTTGGGGCCGGACGAGTGTCCGGCCCCGCTTTGTTTTTCGGGCCGTTCTGCCACCCCGCGGCTACACGTAGGCAGGATACACCGGGTCAAACATCCGGGACCGGATGTCGGCCGCCAAGTCCGCCGGGCGCGGGCGCCGGGCCAGTCCGTTCGCGTAGGCGTCCTCCGCGACCGCGACCGCGATGGCCAGCGACACTTCGCGGATCTTGGTCAGCGACGGATACACCCGGCCCATGGCCAGATCTTCCGGCTGGACCAGCTTCGCCAACGTCTGCGCCGCCGCGAGGAACATGCCGTCGGTGACTTCGTTGGCCTCGCAGACCAAAGCACCGAGTCCGACCCCGGGGAAGATGTAGATGTTGTTCCCCTGCCCCGGCACATGCCGCACGCCCTGAAACTCCACCGGCGCAAACGGGCTGCCGCTGGCGAAAATCGCGCGCCCCTCCGACCAGGCATAGGCCTGCTCCGCCGTGCATTCGGCCTTGGAGGTCGGGTTCGACAACGCGAACACGATGGGCCGCGCATTGAGCCGGGCCATCTCGGTCACCACTTCCTGGGTGAAGCCCGCCGCCGTGCCGGAAACGCCGATCAGCGCGGTGGGTTGAAGTGCCTTCACCGCGTCGGCCAAGGTCGGCAGGAACGGATGCGCGTGGGCGTAGGGCAGCTTGTGTTCGGCCAGCTTGTCGCCGCGGTCCCGCACGACCAGGCCCTTGGAATCGACGAACCAGCAGCGGGCCCGGGCCTCGGCCTCGCTCAATCCCTCCTGTTGGGCCGCCGCCACAAACAGGTCGGCGATGCCCGTGCCCGCTTCGCCGGCGCCGAGGAAAAGCAGCTTCTGCTCGAAAAGTTTGCCGCCGGTCAGCCGCAACCCGGCGACGATGCCGGCGAGCGCCACCGCCGCGGTGCCCTGGATGTCGTCGTTGAAGCTCGGCAGGCGTGAACGGTTTTGGTGCAGCAGGCGGAACGCGTTCGTGTTGCCGAAGTCCTCCCACTGGAGCAGCGCCTTGGGGAAGACGGCCCGGACGGCGTGCACGAATTCGGCGATGAAGGCGTCGTATTCGGCGCCCCGCACGCGCTTCTGACGGAGACCGATGTAGAAGGGGTCCGCGTGCAGCTTCTCGTTGTCGGTGCCGACGTCGAGCGTGATGGGCAGCGTGTAGTAGGGATGCACGCCGGCGCAGGCGGTGTAGAGCGACAGCTTGCCCACCGGGATGCCCATGCCCAGCGCCCCGAGATCGCCGAGGCCGAGGATGCGTTCGCCGTCGGTGACCACGATGAGGCGCGCGCCCTCATGCGGCCAGTGCCGGAGGATTTCCGAGATGTGCCCGCGGTCCTGGATGCTGATGAACAGCCCGCGCGGCCGGCGGAAGATCGAACCGTAATCCAGGCAGGCCTGGCCGACGGTGGGCGTGTAGATCAGCGGCACCATCTCCTCGATGTGGTCCACGACCAAGCGGTAGAAGAGCGTCTCGTTCCGGTTCTGGAGCGCCGTCAGGAAGATGTATTTCTCGATGGCGTCCGGCTTGCGGCGGAGGCTGCCAAGGGAGCGCTGGACCTGTTCCTCGATGGTGAACACCCGCGGCGGCAGCAGGCCGCGCAGGCCCAGGGCGTCGCGTTCCTGTTCGGTGAAGCCGGTGCCCTTGTTCAGGAGCGGATCGTTGAGCAACTGCGCCCCGCGGGGCTGGGGCGGTTCGCCCAGGGCGGAGAGTCCACGGTCGGCTTGAGGATTCATGACAGCCCTAGGCTGCGGGCAGACCCGGCTTTGACCACTTCGGATTTTGCTGAGTGCTAGCCCGGATTTTGGCGAACCGAAGCTCCCGCTCGTCAGTGAGGCTCCAGCCAGCGACGGATGTTCCGGCGAAGGACTTTTTCCCGCTGGGCCAGCTCGGCCGGCGAAAGCGGGCGGCGCCGGGCCAGGTGCTCAATGCTTGCAGCAATGACCGCTTCAACCTCGTCCAATCGCCCGAGGCGCGACAAGGCGACCGCCCGGGCTAAAAGCGAGAGGCGATAGTCTCCATGCTCCAATCCAATTACGTCTGACCATTCCAAGCTCAAGGCAAGCATGCCAAGCCAATCCGCCTCATGCTCCGCCGCGCGGACACAGCTCCACCACGCTTTCGAGTTCAGCCGGTCCTGCCTGATCAGGTCTTGGGCGAGCGCGCGGGCCTCTTCGTGTCGTTCCAAGTGCGTCAACGTGTCCGCCTTCCAGGTCAAGGCGACGGGGTTGCCCGGTTCCTCGGCCAGCACCCGTTCCACGATGGTCAGACACAGTTCGTATTCGTCGGAATAGTGAAGACTTTCCGCGAGACTGAGCCGCTGCTGGTTCAGCGGCGCACTGAAATCTGTATCCCCCAGCCAGCAACCGAAGTCGCTGTGAACCGGGTAGCTGATCTCCACCGAGCCATCCTTGGGCGTGAAACGATGATCACCCGCAAGGAATTCCAACGTGAGCTCGACGCCACCGTGCAGCGCGATCCACCGCCTCAGCTCGCCCACCTCGGCGGCGTAATGTCGCTCCAGATGGGGAATCGCCAGTTCGCGGACCCAGACATATTCGGTTGCCTCCGCGTATTGCTCCCGCGCCCCCGCGCGGTCCCCCAGCCATCGCCCACGGCCAACACGGTTGCGCCGATCGGAATGATGCGCGAGCTGATGAAGCAACTCGCCGAGGCTCAGTAACTTCAAATACGCCACCAGTGCCGGCCACGGAAGCGGCTGCAAAGCTGGGTCGCAAACAAATGCGTGAACACAGATCCGCCCTGCAGCCGGCGCATAGCTGCCAAAGATTGGCGGCAAGAATACGCCCCGACATAGCTTGATTCCTAACCGGCCCGTAAGCGGATCAGGCTCTCCATAGGCAAGTTTGCCGGCCAGCCTCCGCTCCATCAGATACTCCGTTCCGAGGCAGAGTTGAATCCGCGAGATCCCCTCCGTCGCCTGCGCCGGAAGCTGCGCCAGCATCGCCCGGACATCTTCCTCGGTCAGCCCGTGATGGACGTAGGGACCCACATCCAGAATCTCAACGGGTATCGTCTCAGTGGGCGTGCCAGCCAACGGCGGCGCGGGCTGTTTCCGTTCGCGCTTAACCTGCCGCTTGATCAGTCGTTTGCGGTCGAGTTCCTCTTCCGCCTTGGTCAGGAATTTTTCCTTGGCTTCGACATCACTGAACTCCGTGCGCTGCAAACGGCGCACCGAACTTCGCGTGGTGTGAATGCTCCTCGCCATGCTCGTTCAGCGGGTGGCGGCAATCTGCCGGTTGATCTCGAAGGCCACTTCCAGCGCCACCTTCGCCTGGGCGCCGCTCACCTTGGGCGTCTGGCGTTCCCGCACGCAGCCGAGGAAATGCGCGAGTTCCAGCCGCAGCGGCTCGTCCTTCGCAATGGGCACGGGCTCCCGGACGATCTTCTTGCCGCCGAATTCGCTGACGATGTTCGAGTCCTTGCCCACGCCGAGCTTGGACACCATGAGCTTCTTCAGCAGCGAGCTTTCCTCCTCCCCGTCGCGGGCGATGCGGTAGATGAAGCCTTCCTGCGCCCGGTAATCGAGCGAGATGTAGCTGGTCTGCGCGCCGCCGCTGAAGACGCGGATCTTGCGCATCCGCTCGGGGCTGATGCGGCTGGCGGTCAGGTTCGCGACGCAGCCGTTGGCGAAGCGCAGCCGGGCGTTGGCGATGTCCTCGCTGGTGCTCAGGACGGGAATGCCCACGGCATCCACGCTCACGACCGGCGACTTCACGAAGGCGAGCACCACGTCGAGGTCGTGGATCATCAGGTCGAGCACCACGCCGATGTCGGTGCTGCGGGCCGGGTAGGGCGAAAGCCGGTGGCACTCGATGAAGCGCGGTTCGGTGGCGACTTCCTCAAGGTAGGCGAACACGGGATTGAACCGCTCGACGTGGCCGACCTGGAGGACGAGCGACTTGGCCTGGGCGAGCTCGACGAGTTCGGCCGCCTGCGCCGCGCTGTCGGTCATCGGCTTCTCCACCAGCACGTGCCGGCCGGCGGCGAGCAACTGCTTCGCCAGCGCGTGGTGCGTGACCGTCGGTGTCACGATGCTAAACGCGTCGCACGCCGCCGCCGCCTCGTCCACGGAGGCAAACGCGC
>JBIIUN010000354.1:0-5380 GCA_044339945.1 Kapaibacterium sp. (SeqCode) | reverse complement strand
AATGGCTGCGCGACGATCTCGCCTCGACCGCCCGCGACTGGATCATCTGCTTCTTCCACCATCCGCCCTACACCAAGGGCAGCCACGACTCCGACAAGGTCAGCGACAGCAGTGCCCGGCTGGTGGAGATGCGGGAAAACCTGCTGCCCATCCTCGAGCAAGGCGGCGTGGACCTCGTGCTGACCGGCCATAGCCACAGCTATGAACGCAGCCACCTGATCGACGGCCACTACGGCTACAGCACGAATCTCGTCGCCACGAACTTCAAGGACCGCGGTGACGGCCGCCCCGACGGCAATGGCGCCTACCGGAAGTCGGCGGGAACCAAACCGCACGAGGGCGCCGTCTATGTCGTCGCCGGCAACGCCGGCCAGACCGGAGGTGGCAAGCTCAACCACCCGGTGAATTTCCTCTCGCTGAACAAGCTGGGCTCGGTGGTGTTGGACGTGGACGGCGCCGAACTGAACCTGAAGTTCATCACCGACAAGGGCCAGTTGCGCGACTACTTCACGATCCGGAAGTGAGCCACGCGAGTTTCGGGCCCGCCCAGTTCGCCTCCTGTCCAGCGAGGGGCGAGCGGGTTGGGAGAAGCAGGCGTTCACAGCCCTTTCTCGATGGTTGAAAGGTATCACCGGCGCAGCCTCCACCGATTGCCGGCAACCGCTCGTCGTCTTGGAGTGCGAGTGGCTTGCCACCGCTTTTCGCGCGTCGGTCAGCTGCCAAGCATCGCCCTGCAAGCCACCCATTGCGGCCTCCGAGAGCGGTAGCTGCGCTGCGCTCCGCAACCGCACTCCAAGGCGCTGCCGCGTCCCCCTCGCCCGAGATTCGCGAGCCCGCGAGCCGAACCCGCCCCGAATTGGCGCCGAGGAGGTCCGCTGGTCGGACGAATGCCCAAAGTCCCGATTCCCGGTTGCATGTGGCCGTGGCGCCGCTTCGATTCCGCGCATGCCGAAAAGCACTTGGATCATTGCGGGAGTCATCAGCGCCTTGCTGCTGCTGGTGCTGGGCGGACTCCAGTTAAGGGAGCACGGACTGCACCGTCGCGCGGCCGAGGACGCCGCCGCCGCCGCCCGGCAGGCCGCCGAAGCCGCCGCGACCACGAACGCGGCTCTGCTTGCCGAATTGGAGACCCTCCGCGAGCACGCCACCGAACTGGAGCAGCAGGTCCAGCAAGCCACCCAGGCCCAGGCCGGCCTCGAACAGCAGATGCGTGCCGCCCTCGAGTCGCGCGACGTCACCATCTCCGAACTCCAGGGCCGCCTCACCGTGGACATCCTCGACCGCGTGCTTTTCGACTCAGGCCTGAGCGCGGTGAAGCCCGAGGGCCAGGCCGTCCTGCGCAAGGTCGCCGGCGTGCTCGCCAAGTTCCCTCAGCGTGCCTTCCAGGTCGTTGGCCACACGGACAATGTGCCCGTGCGGGCCCGGACCGCGGACGGCTTCACCGACAACTGGGCGCTGTCCGCCGGACGAGCGGTGGCGGCCGTCCGGTTCCTCGTGGGCGAATGCGCCGTGGACCCGCATCGCCTCACGGCCGCGGGTGGCGGCGAATTCCAGCCCATCGCCGACAACACCACCGCGGAAGGCCGCGCCAAGAACCGACGCATCACCGTCGTGGTCCTGCCCGAGGAATTTGGCGCACCCGAGCTGAAGAAACCGGCTGTGCCCGCGCCGGCCACCAATACGCCGGCATTGCTCGAACCCGTGGGAACCCCCGTGCCATGAGCGAGGCCACACCCCTCCGGCGAATCGCGGTTTTCTGCGGCTCCAGCCTGGGTTCCGACCCGCGCCTCGCCGACGCCGCCAGGACTCTGGCCCGCCTGCTGGCCGAACAAGGCCTCGGGATCGTTTACGGCGGGGCGAGCTGCGGCCTGATGGGGCTGATCGCCGACGAGGCGTTGGCGGCCGGCGGCGAGGTCATCGGCGTGCTGCCGCGTTCATTGCAGGAACGGGAACTGGCCCACCGCGGCCTCACGCAGTTGCACATCGTGAACTCCATGCACGAACGCAAGGCGCTCATGGCCGACCTGGCCGACGGTTTCGTGGCGCTGCCCGGCGGCTTCGGCACGCTCGATGAATTCTGCGAGGTGCTCACCTGGGCACAACTCGGCATCCACGCCAAACCCTGCGGCCTCCTCAACATCGCCGGCTACTACGACGCGTTCCTCGCCCAAGTGGAGCGCGCGGAAACCAGCGGCCTGATGCGCGCCGCCCACCGCCAACTGATCCTCGACGCAACCGATCCCCGCGCCCTGCTGGCCCGCCTGCACGAATTCCGCCCGGCCACTCCCGCAGCCAAGTGGGCGGAGCGGGTGGAGCGCTGAAGCTGCGAACCCGATTCTCCGCAAGCGTCTCAGCGCACTGAGCGCCGGAGCCAACGGGCGGCCAGCAACCCGGCCAGACCGGCCCCGGCGGCCCAGGTGGAAGTCTCAGGCACGGCGCTGACGGTATCCTCGCCGGTCAGGGTCAGGCTCCAGCTCACCAGCCGCATCGTGCCAATTTCCGCCAGGTCACCCACGTTCAGGCGCCAGTCGCCGTTGCCAGTGCCGCCATTGAAGGCGCCCAACAGGGCCGTGCGGCCCGGGTCCAGCGCGGCGTTTCCCACCCGGCCGTCCGGCTGGAAGGTGCCGGTCAGCACGCCGCTGATGAGGGACTCGTTATGGATGTCCGTGAGGGACGGATCGCCGACCGGCGCCTGGTCGCGCAGGGTGATGTTCCACCCGTCAAAGCCGAAACCCGACAATTCGCCGCTGCTGATCCCCACCTGGTTCAGCAGCACGGCCGAGGGATCGCTGACGGATGGCGCCACGCCCACGGGGCTCCGGATCAGTGAGGCGAACATGTCGCTGGCCCAGCCCGCATCCTCGGTCGTTCCGCGCAGCTCGAAGGTGATCGCCACCTCGGTCAGCTGGAGGATCGTGGAGGTGGTGATGCTGTGCAGGAACGACGTCAGCACCGGGTCGTTGTCGGGGATCGCCGTGTTCACGACGTTCGGACCATAGGTTTCGGTGACGAGTGCGGCCCGGGCGGCGGTGAACGCGAACAGGGCGGCGGCGGTGGTGGTGAGCAGTTTCATGGCGGGAGAAGGGGTGATCCGCAGATTGCACAGATTTCGCAGATGGGGAGAAACCTCGGCGGCTTCCGTCCGGGGCTTCCCAATCTGTGTCATCTGCGTCATCTGCGGATGAGGTTTCGGTGTTCAGTGATCAGGGTTCAGCGCTTACGGGTGGGTGATGAGGCGGTAAACGCGCATGGGCGCAGGCGGGTTCACGTCCGTGTGGGTGATCACGCCGTTGGCCGCGGGGGTGTGGATGGCCTGCGGGCTGAACTCCTGCCACGCATACGGCGGGGCGCCGGTCGCATATTGCACGCGGTATTGCCGGCCGGGCGCAACCACGAAGGTCAGCACCACGTCCCCGTTCGGTGCCACCGTAATGTTGGCCGCGTTCGGCGGCGGATTGGGCGGCACGACGGCCACCTCGGTGACGGCGACGGTGCCGGTTACGGCGTGGCCGCCGGGACCGTCGCTGAGGGTGTATTCGTAGCTGCCGTGACCGGAGTTGTTCGCCGGGGCGGTGTAGACCACGAAGCCGCCCGATAGCACCACGGTGGAACCGGCGGGCAGCGCGTTGCCCACCGCCGTGATCGTCAGCGGATCCAGGTCGGCGTCGCTGTCATTCCCCAGCAGCGTGGTCCGGAGCACCTTGACCACCCGGGTGTTGTTCGGCCGGTTCGCGCCGTCCGCGCCGGCCACGGGCGCCGCATTCACGCCGGTGCCCTGGATCGTGAAGTCGAAGGGGTTCTCGTCGCTGTCGTCGTTGGCCAGGCTCAGCGTCGCCGTCCGCAGACCGTTGGCACTGGGGTTGAAGGTGACTTGGAAGATCGCCGTGCCGCCGCTGCCAGCCACGGGTGAGGTTGGTTGCAGCGTCACCGAGAAGTCCGGAGCGTGCGCGCCGCCCACGGCCACCTTCGGCGTGCCGGTGAGGTTCAGCCCCACCCCGCCGGTGTTCCGCACCGTGAAGGTGAGGGTGACCGTGCCACCCGCCGTCGCCGTGCTGCCGAAGTCGGTGTGATCCGCCAGGCTGGGCGTGCCGTCCCCATCGGCGATGCCGGTGGCGTTGCCCTCCACGACGATCTCGGCTGGCGATGCCAAGGTGATGGTGTTCGGGGACAGATCAAGATTGCTGGACGGACCGTCGTCCTGGACCTGAAAGGTGAAGCTCGCGGTCCCGGCCAGCCCACCAACCGGCGGGTGATAGGTGACGACCGGCACCCCCGGCCCGGAGGAGGTGTAGAACGGAATCGCCTTAATCGCGCCGCCGACCGGCATCAACATCCTCCGTCCATCGCCCGACACGGACGCATTCCGACAGCCTGACGCGGCCTGACGCTGCGTCCAGGTTGTTCCGCCATCCGTGGTCACATAGGCATGCCCCCCATCCACGGCCACCGCCGTGAGGCCATCCGACGCGCACGAAACTCCGGACCAACCGGCGCTCGGGCCAGTAGGCGTCCACGTCGCTCCGGAATCCGTGGAAACCATGATCTGGCCGGGAGAAGCCGTCACAAACAGGCGCGTGCCATCAGCCGACATTGCCGCACGGTTGAAGACAACCCCGGGACTGTTCCGCCGCAGCGTCCAAGTCACCCCGTAATCGGCGGAGGTGTAGATCAAATCGACGCATGATATGACCATCTTGGAGCCATCGGCCGAGATGCCCGCTCCGATCCAGAGGCGCGGCGCAGTCACCGCGCGGTGGGTCCAGGTCGTTCCGCCGTCGCTGGTCGTCCATACCCCGGTTTCGTTGCCGGCGACGGCGTAGGTGCCGTCGGCGGAACAGGCCACCGAAGTCCAGAGTTGGCTGATCGAGCCGCTCGGAGCCCAGGTGGCGCCCGAGTCCGTTGATTTGAAAATCTGGTTGTAGCGTGGTGCAGCAAAGATCTTTGTCCCATCCGCCGACATCGCGATATGGTAGATGGACTGACCGGACAAGGCGGCGGCCGCCCAGGAACTGCCGCTGTTTGCCGAAACCCGGACACCGCTGCCCCAGAACCCAGCCACTTGGACGCTACCGTCTTGGGACAGGCTGCTCGAGACGCCGTCAAGGTTTGCCAGGCCCGGAACCGGGGTCCACGTCGCCCCAGCCGGGCCGGCCACGAGCGCGATGGTCTGGCCGGCGGTGACATTGACTCCGCCGGCCTTGAGAGTTCCGCTCGCCGGCAAGGTGGTGATCTTGACCGCGGCGAACGTGTCCGCCGGACCGTCGGCATCCGTGAAGCCCCAATCGGCGAGATTCAACGTGTAGGGCGCGCTCGCCGACGGCAGGGCGATGGTTTTGTCCGTGCCCGCCGGGGCGTCGGGCGCGTCCGTGACCGTGACCGT
>JBIIUN010000425.1:0-4334 GCA_044339945.1 Kapaibacterium sp. (SeqCode) | reverse complement strand
GGCCTTCGCGAACGTGCCACCATTACCGTCATCGGCCTGCACCCGCACCGAGTAGCTGGCCTTCGTCTCGTAATCAGCGCTGCCCGTGAGCCACAGCGTGTTCCCGCTGATATTGAAGCTCGCGTTGTCCGTGTCACCGGCGCCACTGACGAAGCTGATCGTATGGACCGCGCCCGCATCAGGGTCGCCTAGTGCGGACAGCGTGCCCACGGTGGCGTTGGCGGCGTTATTCTCAGCGATACTCGCAGGCGTGAGCGCGAGGTCCGTCGGCGCCTCATTCACATCGGTGATCGTGACGGTCAGCGCCTTCGCAAACGTCCCGCCGTTGCCGTCATCGGCCTGCACCCGGAGGCTGTAGCTGCTCTTGATCTCGAAGTCCGCCACCGGCGTGAGCTTCAGGGCGCTGCCCACGATGGTGAAGCTGCCGTTGTCCGCGGCTCCAGCTCCCGCCACGAGGCTGAAGGTGTGCGTCTGCCCCGCATCCACGTCCGTGGCGCTCAGGGTGCCCACGGTCGCGCTCGCCGCGTTGTTCTCCGCCAGGCTCGCAGGCGTCAGCGCGAGGTCCGTCGGCGCGCTGTTGCCGATCCCGCTAAGTGCCAAGGTGTAGGCACCCTCGTCCGGGTCATTGTTGCTGATGGTCAGAGTGGTCTGCCGCAGACCCACCGCCGTCGGAGCAAAGACCACGCGGAAGGTGGTGCTGCCTCCCGGTGCCACCGTCAGGCTCATGCCGCCGGTATCCACGACGAAATCTCCCGGATTGCCGCCCGCCGCCGCCACGCCGCTGATGCCCAGCGCCTGGGTGCCCGAGTTCGCAATGGTGAAGGTCTTGGCGACCCCGCTGGCGACCGTTCCTACCACCCAGTTCGAAGTGGTGCCCGCGAGGCTGGAATTGACAAGCGTGCCGTTGGATCCGGTCGTGGCGGTCACGGTGGTGACACCGGCATTGCTGCCCCCCGCGATGCCCTGATTGAGCTTCCAATAGCCGACCAAGCCGGTCTCCGTGCCGCCCAGTTCCGAATTCATCCGGGCCTGGATTTCTGCCTGCGTGCGTGCGGTGTTCCACACTCGCGTGTCATCCATGCTGCCATTGAAGAACCGTTCGTTCGCCCCGGCATTGAGGCCGTTGCCACCCCCATCGTAACCGCCAAGGTAAAGATTAGCGTTGTTCGGCACGAGCGCATGGGCCCAGCTCGTCTGTGCCTGGAGGTTGCCGTTCACGTAGAGCTTGAGCTCGTTGGACGGCAGCGTGGCGTCAAAGACCACGGCGATGTGGAACCAGGTGTTCAGGGCCGGGGTCCAGCCGGTATTCCATTGGATTGGATTGGTCCAGGTGCCGGCGGAAGTCTGGACGACGTAGAGCTTGGTCGGATCACCGGTCTCGCCGAAGTTGATCATCCACCCGCGGTTGTTACCGTCGTCCTCAAACTTGGAAATCAGGGTTCCATACTGGTAGTTGCTCACTCGCACCCAGGATTCGAAGGTGTAACGGGTGGTCACATCCAACGGCGCGGAGTCTGGCACCACGATGTAGTCGTTGGCGCCGTCGAACCGGACGCCATTCCCGGCGGCACCGGGGGCGTGGCCGCCAAAATCGACGGCTGCCCCCGACGCCAACAGCGTGCCCACCGGCTGTTCGACACTGATTTCCTGCTCCGGCACATCGGTGATAGTGACCGTAAGCGCCTTCGCAAAGGTCCCCCCGTTCCCGTCATCCGCCTGCACCCGCAGGCTGTAGCTGCTCTTCGTCTCGAAGTCCGCCACTGGTGTAAGCTTCAGCGCGGTGCCCACGACGGTGAAGCTGCCGTTGTCCGTGGCTCCGGCTCCCGCCACGAGGCTGAAGGTGTGCGTCTGCCCCGCATCCACGTCCGTCGCGCTCAGGGTGCCCACCGTCGCGTTCGCCGCGTTGTTCTCCGCGAGGCTCGCCGGCGTCAGCGCGAGATCCGTCGGCGCCGTGTTGACGCCGGTGCCTTGGATCACAAAGTCGAACGGGTTTTCGTTACCGTCGTCGTTAGCCAGGCTCAAGGTAGCGGTGCGGAGCCCGTTGGCGCTGGGATCGAAGATGACCTGGAACGTCGTCGTGCCGCTGGACGCCACCGGTGAGGTTGGCTGCGCCGTCACCGTGAAGTCCGCGGCGTGGGCGCCGCTGACCGCCACCTTCGGCGAGCCGGAGAGGTTGAGCGCGGCGGCGCCCGAATTCCGCACCGTGAAGGTGCGCGTCACCGTGCCGCCCGCTGTCGCCGTGCCGCCGAAGTCGGTATGATCGGCGAGGTCGGGCGTCGCATCATCATCGGCAATGTCGGTGGCGTTGCCTTCGACGGCGATCTCCGGAACACCCGTCACCACGAAGTCGTTGCCGGTGCCGCCCGCGTAGCTTTGCGCGGCCGTGAGCGTGCTGCCGAGGAAGTTTGCCAGCGTGGGGCCTGCGAAGGTTCCGGTGATGGCGTCCACGTCGTCATTGGCGAGGAAAGTGAAGGTGTCCGAGCCGTTCCACACGTAGCCGCCCGCTGGGGCCGCGCTGAAGGTCACCCCAGGCGAGAGGTTCACCGTGCCAGTCGCCGTCAGCTTCTCGTAGGCGCTCGCGGAAGTGACGTCGGCCGCGAATCCACCGGTGCCGGCGAAGGTCACGTCCTGGCCGAAGGCCAGCGTGCCATAGCTGGCCGGGCTGATCACCGCACTCACGGTGATCGCCCCGCTGTTACTGTCGCCTACCTGCACGGTGCCCGCGGTGATGAGGTCCAATTCCGCGTCGGTCAGGCCCAGCACGGACGCGGCGTCGGCCCCACCGACATCCACGGCCACGCCGGCGGTCGCCGGCCGGAGGGTCACGGTGCCGGTGCCGGCAGAGAGGGAGCCGCCGTCGAGGACGATCCGGTCGGCCTGAATCTCGACGGGACCATTGCCCGCGGAGGCATTGATGCTGCTGGGCGACTGCAGCAGGAAGCCCTGGCCGCCGGAACCGACGGCCATGAAGGACAGGCTGCCGGTGCCGACGGACGCGACATTGCCCGCAGCGGTGTTCATGAGGATGCCCTCTCCGGAAGTGGAACTGCCCGACACGGTCAGGTTTCCGGCGCCCGTGGCGTGGATGGAGCCGCCGTTGAACGTGACTCCGACGCTCGTGCTGCTGCCGTTGCTTCCGGCCGTGCCGGTGACGTTCACCGGACCACCGCCCGAGGTGATCTGGCCGCCGGTGAGCACATGCACCCCGATGTGAGTTCCATTGAGGCCCGTGCCGCCGGTGCCGTTGACGGTCACCGGGCCCGTTCCGCCCGCGGTGATGACGCCGGAGTTGCGGACATCCACGCCGTAACAGAAGCCGATCCCCGCCGAATTCGCCCCTCCGCCGGTGCCCGTCACCTGCACATCACCGCCGTTCGACGTGATGGTCCCGCCATCGACGACGACGGCCCGACCGCTGGAGAGCGATCCACCCTGGCCGTTCACCTGAACCGTGCTGCCGGCGATGCCACCTTGAATCATTCCTCCGGGGACGCTGACTCCGAAGTTGAGGTTCAGATTTCCGCCCCGCCCCTTGACCGTCACCGCGCCCAGGCCGGTGCTTTGCACCGTGCCGCCCGTGCTGACCGTGACGCCCGAGAAGCCGGCCGCCGTCGGAGTGCTCTGCTGATTGGCTTCCAAGGTCAGAGCCCCGTTCACCACGCTAAGGGCGCCGCTCACCGCGAGGCTGCGGGAGGCCTTGACGGTGATCGTCCCCGGCCCGCTCGCCGCCACGGTGACTCCGGCCCCGACAGAAACCCGGTCCACCCCCGGCGAGGCGTCGTCGTTCTGGAGGTCCACATCCAGGCTGGCCCCCGAAGCGAAGGTGAGGCTGCCGTTGAAATTGACCGCATCATCGCCGGTGCCGCCGTTGACGGTCAGGTTGGGCAGGCTGCCGGTGAAGGCTCCGAAGCCGATGGTGTCCGCGCCGCCGGCGGCGTTGACGGTGATGCTGGTGATACCACCGAGGCTGATCGTGCCCGAGGCGCCGGTGACCACCGGTCCGCCGTTGACGGCGATGGTGCGCCCGGAGGCCGCAAACGCGATGCTGCCGGCGGCCGGCTCGGAAACCGTAAGCGTGTCGCCATTGCCAGAGTCGTCGGTAATCACGAGCGCCCCGCCGCCGGAGGTGACCGTGTAGTTGGGCACCACGCCCGTGCCCTGGATCACGAAGTCGAAGGGGTTCTCGTCGCCGTCGTCGTTGGCCAGGCTCAGCGTCGCGGTGCGGAGCCCGTTGGCGCTGGGATCGAAGATGACCTGGAACGTCGTCGTGCCGCTGGACGCCACCGGTGAGGTTGGCTGCGCCGTCACCGTGAAGTCCGCGGCGTGGGCGCCGC
>JBIIUN010000111.1:0-11681 GCA_044339945.1 Kapaibacterium sp. (SeqCode) | reverse complement strand
GCGCCGCTGACCGCCACCTTCGGCGAGCCGGAGAGGTTGAGCGCGGCGGCGCCCGAATTCCGCACCGTGAAGGTGCGCGTCACCGTGCCGCCCGCTGTCGCCGTGCCGCCGAAGTCGGTGTGGTCGCCGGTGCTGGGTGTCGCGTCACCGTCGGTGATGCCCGTGGCGTTGCCTTCCACCGCGATCTCCGGAGCGCCACTGCCGATCTGGTAATGACTGGCAACGCTAGCGGCACTCAAGGCCGTCGTGTAGACGGCGACTTCATCGAGTTCACCCAAGAAAGAATGGATGCCGGTTTGGAGCAGGCCCAGCACCAGCCGCGGCGGGGAGGAGAGAGTTCCGGTTCCACCAGTCCCCGTGGCAACAGTTACCCCATCCACATAGAGCTTCAGCGTGCCCGTCGAACGGACCCGAGTGGCCACGACATGATGCCAAGCCCCATTGTTGACCTGCCCACCGCTAATGCTGACGTCCGGATTGCCGGTGCCGAAGACCACCCTGCCGCCGACCAAGGACACGCCGAAATCGGCGGCGACCCCAGCTACTTCACCATCCACCAAGCCGGCACCACCATACCAGTGCCCTGATCCGAAATTCTGGACCGACTTGAACCAGAACTCGATCGAGAAATCGTTGGCGATCAGGCGCGGAATGACCACGTGATCATTGCTGCCGTCGAACTGGGCCGCAGTATCTGCATCGCCGGCCAACGCTCCGGCAACTCCAAGGGTTACGCCGTTCTGGTAAGTTCCGGGATTCAAGCCGAGGGCGTCGGCAGCCGCTCCTCCCGAGCCCTGGCCGGCAGGCTCTCCGAACCGCCAGTAACCTGCCGGGTTGTCGGCGGTTACGGCGGCGGAGTAGGCACCGAGGCCGGTGCCCTGAATGGTGAATTCGAACGGGTTCTCGTCCCCGTCGTCGTTGGCCAGGCTCAGCGTCGCGGTGCGGAGCCCGTCCGCGCTGGGATCGAAGATGACCTGGAACGTCGTCGTGCCGCTGGACGCCACCGGTGAGGTTGGCTGCGCCGTCACCGTGAAGTCCGCGGCGTGGGCGCCGCTGACCGCCACCTTCGGCGAGCCGGACAAGTTGAGGACGGCGGCGCCCGTATTCCGCACCGTGAAGGTGCGCGTCACCGTGCCGCCCGCCGTCGCGGTGCTGCCGAAGTCAGTGTGATCGGCCAAGCTGGGCGTCACATCACCATCGGGGATGTCCGTGGCATTGCCTTCGACGGCGATCTCGGGTGCCCCGACATTGGCCCGGGCCACCCGCGCGGCGGCGACCCCGTCGGCCGTGGTGAAGTTGCCACCGACATGGAGCCCGCCGGGCGCCGACGCCAACGCCCAGACTTCGTTGTCCATCCCCGAGCCGATCGCCGCCCAGGCGCTGCCGTTCCATTTCGCGATCCGGTTTGCCGAACCGCCGCCCGCCGTGGTGAAGAGTCCGCCCGCGTAGAGGTCACTGCCGCCGAAGTGCAGCACAAACGCCCCGTCATTCAGGCCCGAACCGAGGGCCGACCAGGAGCTGCCGTTCCATCTCGCGACCCGGCTGGCCGAAGCCCCGCCGGCCGTCGTGAAGAAACCGCCGGCGTAGAGGTCGCTGCCGTTCACGGCCAGCGTGGCGACGCCACTGTCCAGGCCCGAGCCCAAGGCCGACCACGCGCTGCCGTTCCACTTCGCGACGCGATTCGCGGAGACGCCGCCGGCCACGGTGAAGTCACCCCCGGCGTAGAGGTCGCCGCCGATGGCGGCGAGCGCGTAGGTGGGGCCGTTCAATCCCGTGCCGAGGGTGGACCACGTGGTGCCGTTCCATTTCGCGATGCGGCTGGCGGACACACCGCCGGCCGTGTTGAAATAGCCGGCCGCGTAGAGGTCGCTGCCATTCACCAACAGCTGCTCGATGGGCTGGTCCATGCCGGTGCCCAAGGCGGACCACGTGGTGCCATCCCATTTCGCGACCCGATTGGCCGAAACACCTCCGGCCGTGGTGAAGCCCCCCCCACGTAGAGGTCGGTCCCGCTGAACGCCAGGGAGTTGACCTTCCCGTTCACGCCTGAACCGAGGGCAGACCAGGCGCTGCCGTTCCACTTGGCGATCCGACTGGCGGAGACGCCGCCGGCCGTCGTGAATTCGCCCCCGGCGTAAACATCGCTGCCGCTCACCGCCAGAGCCCGGACCAGAAGATCCGTGCCCGTGCCCAGGGCGACGAACTCGGCCGCGGCGGCAGACGGGGTGAAGAGCAGGCCGGTCAGCGCGAGCAAGGCGCCAGGCCAGCCTCGAACAGGGCTGGTATGCCGCAAGGGCGAGGGGAGAAACGGGGTGTTCATGGTGAGCAGTGGTCGAGTGGTGCTGATCCTCACCGGTCCAAGAACGGGAATTCCGGAAAGGTAACCGACGAACTTTGATTATCTTTCCGGGAAGGAGATCCGGGGGAAGAGGTCCGCAGGTTTCTTGGATTTCGTTGATGGCTTAGAGAAACTGCCAGGCGCCCCAAAATTTGCGTCATCGGCGTCATCGGCGCCATCGGCGGCTAATCTCCGAAGCTCAATCCTGCCCGGCGGGCTGGTAAGACGCACTTACGGGAAAGATGAATCTGGAAAGCCGGAAGGCAGGAACGGACAGCGCTCGGGTTCTTCCTGCCTTCCAGATTCTCCCTGTCCCATCACCGACTCACGTCGGCGGCTACGGTTCCTGCCCTTGCAGCTCAATCTCGACGACCTGGGGTTCGCCGGCGTCCTGGGCGGTCAGGGTCACGCGGGCCAGGCCGGGCCGGCCGGCTGGGACGAAACTCAGGGTGCCGTCGTCATCCAAGGCGGGCGGCACGGCAAACAGGTCCGGGTTGGCGCTTTAAACGGTCCAGCGCCGTTGCCGCCCTCCCGGGTCGGCCGCGCCGGCGATGATTCCGTGGATGAAGCCGCGGAGTGAGGTCGGCGCGGCGCGGGCCGGAACCGCCAGGCGAAACGGCTTCAGCTGGGTTGAAGTCACGAACAACGGCCCCTCCCGGGCCGCGGCGACCACCCGATTGCCGTCGCCGGACCACGCCACGGCAGCCCAGTCGCGGTTCTCCAAGTGCTCGGTCCAATTCAGGCCGGAGTCGGTCGAGAGATACACCCGGCCCAGCGTCTCCGCGGCGATCAGCCGGCGGCCGTCGGCGGAACAGGACACCGAGTGCCAGAACCGGTCGGCCGACGAGCGGTTCCAAGTCAGCCCGGAATCGGACGACACCAGGATGAGGCCATCCCAGACCGAGGCCACCAGCACCGAACCGTCGGCGGAGGCGGCAATGGAGGTCCATGCTTTCGGTTCGGCCCGGGGAACCCAAGTTACCCCCGCATTCGTGGAGACCAGCAGCGGACCGTCCTCGACGACGGCGGCGAGCATCTGGCCATCGGCGGACGAGGCGATGCCTTTCCAGGAGCGGCTTCTTTCCACGGCCGTCCAGTCGACGCCGGCATTGGTGGAAAGGTAAAGCGGCCCGAAATCCACCGCGGCGGCCAACCGAAGTCCGTCCGCCGAAGCGGCGAGCCCGGACCACGCCCGGGCGGGCGCGATTTCGGCCCAAGTGCCCCCCGCATCGGCGGAATGGAACAGCGGCCCGTTGGCCACGGCCGCCGTCAGGCGGGAACCGTCGGCCGAAGACGCCACCGCGCTCCAGGCGCGCTCCGATGCAGTCGGAGTCCAGGTCGCCCCGGCGTCGGCGGAGACCTGGAGCCGGTCCCCGTGGACGGCCGCCACCAGCCGTTGACCGTCGTGGGACGAGGCGAGGGCACGCCAATGCCGCGCTGGTCCGCGGGAAATCCAATCCTGGCTGCCGGACGTCAAAGCGTCGGAAAGAGTATTCGAGCCCGGCCAGGTGAAGACGTGCGCTGCCCCATCGTGGGTCGTGCTGATGTCCTCGTAAGGTGCCGTAACGACCAGTGTGTCGTCCGAAATCGCCACCGCGTAGCCAAATTCGTGGCCTGCCCTGACCTTGGATGCCTTGAGGTAAGCGCGCTGAGTCCATGTCGTCCCGCGACGGACAAATACGTAAGCTGCACCGGCCTTATCGACGGCCTCATTCGGAGCGCTGGTAACGCCCGTCGTGCCGCTGTCTTCGTAAAATGCGCCGACGACCACCGTGTCGCCAGCGACCCTCACCGAATGGCCAAAACCATCACCCGCGGTAACTTGGAGCGCCTTCAGATAAGCCTGCTGAGTCCAGTTTGTCCCGCTGCGCGCGAACACGTAGGCGGCGCCCGCATCCGCGGCGCTTTCATCGGGGGTGCCGTCGACACCCGTGGCACTGCCGTTCTCCCAGAATGCCCCGACGACCACCGTGTCGCCCGACACCCCCACCGACATGCCAAACTTGTCCTCCGCGGAGACCTGATGGGCCTTTAGGTAGGCCTGCTGGGTCCAATTCGTTCCGTGGCGCACGAACACGAAGGCCGCGCCAGCGTCCCGGGCAGTCTCATTGGGGGTGCCATTGACACCCGTCGTGCTGCTGTCCTCCTCTAAGGCTCCGACCGCGACGGTGTCGCCATCCACCGCCACCGAGATGCCGAACTGGTCGCCCGTGTTGACCTGGCTGGCAGTGAGACGGGCCTGCTGGCTCCAATTGGTCCCGCGGCGCACGAACACGTAGACCGCACCTCCATTCGGGGCATCCGCGTTGGCTGTGCTGTTGACGCCCGTCGCCTTAATGGCCGCGTTTATAGCTCCGACCATCACGGTGTCGCCATCCACCGCCACCGAATAGCCGAAATAGTCATCTTTGTTGGACTGACTGGCCTTGAGATAGGCCTGCTGGCTCCAATTCGTCCCAGTGCGCACGAACACGTAGGCGGCCCCGGCCCTGAAGGCATCCTCGTTGGGAGTGCTGTTAATGCCGGTCGTGCCGCTGTCCTCGTATTTCGCCCCGACGACCACCGTGTCGCCTGAAATGGCTACCGACCAACCGAAGCCGTCCTCTGCGTCGACCTGGCTGGCTTTGAGATACGCCTGCCGGGTCCAATTCGTCCCGCTCCGCACGAAAACATAGGCTGCTCCGGCGTCCAGGGCCTCTTCATTGGGCACGCTGTTGATACCTGTCGTGCTGCTGTCTTCTTTGGGTGCCCCGATGACGACCGTGTCACCCGCGACCGCAACCGATGTGCCGAAACGGTCATCCGAGTTACCTTGATGGGGCTTGAGGTAGCCCGTCTCGACGATTGGATTCCAGCCCGCCTGGTAAGCGGAGCGGATACTGGCCCAGTCGGAAGGGGCCAGTCCCTGCGGTGTCTGGTCGGGCGAGGTCAGGCGCTGGGATTTGCCGGCCGCCAGGGATTCCGCCGCCGTGGCCAACCCCGACCAGGCGACGAGACCAAAGCTCAAGGCCAACGCCAGCAGCCCGGCGTGCCCGCCGGCGACCACGCGTCCCGTGGGTTGGAAACAGCCCGCAAGGTCTTGGAGTGCGCGAGTCCTCTCGCGCTTTGCCCCCTCCGGACGTGGGCCGCCCGACCTGGGAATGAAACGGCGGATCGTAGGTTGTGCCACGTCCGGCCAAGCGGCAGAGGACTCCCGCAGTCCAAGACGCTGCCGCGCCGACGAGGCCCAGAGGAAACGCAGGACAAGCCAGGAGCAGTGCCCACGACCGAACTGGCGCAGCGCCTCGCCCGCCCACGCCGTAGCCGCGGACGTAAGTCCTTGGCCGGGCAGCTGACGGGACGGGACCGCCACCGACTCACGGCGGCAACTACGTGGAACATCTGGGTTCATCGGGTCTGCGGGGTCGTAGTTCGGGGCCTACCGATCCGGTCGGTTGACCAGACGGGCGCGGCAGAAAGGAGCCAACGGCGTATGCCTCGGGTGGCCGTCAGGAAAAACCGACAGCCCCCGAAGGGCGGCAGAATACGGCCGTTCGGAGGAGGCATTCCGGCGCCCCAACCGGGGCGTGATCGTTCGGACGAGCCCACCCCGGGCTTACGCCCAGGGCTACTTTCTGCCGGCCCTCCGGGCCTTGGGTCAGCAAACCGGTTAGGCATGGTTCAGGGTTTCGCGGCCGCGCGCTTCAGCACCACGATCACTCGGTTGCCGCTGTCGGTGAGCACCAGGCGCCGACCGTCCGGGGCGAAGGCCAGGCCATTGGGCCCGATGCGCCCGAAGTTTCGGGCCAGCACCCGCACTTCGTAACGGTCGGGCCCCACGAACCGCAGGTGGAGCAGACGATGGGACGCTGGCTGCAGGGTCGGCAGCGACGCGCCTTCGACAACGAACAGATCCGGCGAAACGGGGTCGGCCGTAAGGCCCGAGGGGGCGTGGATCGGCCGATCCGTGGTGCAGGGGTGGAAACCCTGGCGATCCCAGCGAACCACTCGGCGCGTGCGACCCGAGTCGTCCGTCTGCGGTGGCGGGGTGGTTTCCGGGCGGTTCAGGAGAAACACCCCGTGGCCGGCGACGGTCACGTCCAACGGATAACCTAGGGACCGATCATCCTCCTGCAACCGGTGGGCCGGGGTGTTGTCGTCCAGCCGGCAACGCCAAAGACCGCCCAAGCCCCGGCGGTCCGGCTTTCCGATGGTCCCGGGAGCCAGCCAGCGGTGGCCTTCGTCGGCGATCAGCACGTCGCCCGGCCGGAGCCCGGTGTCGGGCGGAACTCGGCCGTCCCGGACGAAGGCGAATCCCACCGGCCGGCGTTCGCCGTCACCTTCGCCCAGCCGCCGCCGTTGGAGCCGAAGTTCCTCGCGCTGGGCGGGATCGAAGTCAGGCCCCACCTCGAAGGCGAGCCCCGGCAAGGTCGACCCATCGGGCCGGGCCCGGCCCAGGTGCCGTTGCCTCGGGGCTTCGGGCTGTGCCCAGAGGAAATGGCCGGTGTCGGGCGACACCTCGAAGCAGTAGGGGGAAGTCGCCGCGCGAACGGCGCGGGACGGAGCGTCGCCGCCGGTCCGGCGGACCTGGAGGGCGAAGTAACCCGCCGTTTCCGAGGAAAGGTAGGCCAGGTCGCCGTCGGGCAGCAGCCGGGCGCCCTGGACGTCGCCGCCCACGGCGGTGGCGCTTTCCAGTTCCCAGTCGGCAGTTTCAAAGAAGGGCGCCGCCAGCGGCGACAGCTTGCGCTCGGCGACCAGTGCCGGCGGAAGGACACCCCGGCGCGCGGGTTCCGGTTCGGAAGTGGAATCGGTCGCGAGAATGATCCCGCCCAGGATCAGGACCCCCGCGAGCAGGCCCAGGCCGAGCGTAGCCGCTGCGAACACCGCCAGGCGACGCTGTCGGCGAAGCACGTCCGGACGGGGAAAGGGCTTCTCCGCGAGCGGGCCTTCGCCGAACAACCGGGCCAGCTCGGCCCCGGCGCACCAGGGTTCCAGCAGGCGGGCCAGTTCGGCGGCGGTGGCGGGCCGTTCGTTCGGGTCCAGCGCGAGCAACCGGTCGCAGAGCTGGGCCAGAGGCCGGGGCAGGTCGGGACGTTCGGTGGCAAGCGGCGCGATCGGTTCCGTGACGATCCGCTGCATCTGCCGGAACAGGGATCGGTCGCCTCCCCGCCGCGGGGGTTTGCCGGTCAGCAGCCGCCAGAGGGTCGCCCCGAGGCTGTAGAGGTCGGCGCGTGCATCGGTGGTCTCGGGGTGATCGATCTGCTCCGGGGCGACATATTCCAGCGTGCCGATCATCAGTCGTCCGGGCGCCGAGCTTTCGCCCGGCACCGCCGAGCCCAGCGCCGGGCCCGTGGAGAGCCCGGCGAGGCCGAAGTCGAGCACCTTGACCTCGCTGACGCCGCCTTCCGGGAGCCCGGGAGCAGGCCGGGTCACCATGAGGTTGCCCGGCTTGACATCCCGGTGGACCAGCCCGCGCTGATGGGCGTGCCCCAGGGCCAGGGCCGCCTGCCGCACGATTTCGCAGGCCTCCGCGACGGGCAGTCGCCCATGCTGGCGGACGAGCGCGCCGCAATCGAGGCCCTCGACGAGTTCCATCACGATGAACCATCGGCCCTCGCGCTCGCCGGCGTCGTAGGCCCGCACGATTCCCGGGTGGTCCAGACTCCCCACCGAGACCATTTCCTGTTCGAACAGATCGATGGCTTCCCGGGAGTGAGCCAGCAGCGCGTCGAGGAACTTGAGCGCCACCCGCCGGCGCATCCGGCGGTGTTCCCCGCGAAACACCGTCCCGAAGCCGCCCCGGGCAAGGCGCCCTTCGACGCGAAGTTCCGGGAAGAGGTCCGCCACGTGGGCCAGTTCGTCGGCTTCCTCGTCACCCCCGACCGCGAGTCCCATGGCACACCGGGCGCACCGCGGCCCAAACGGACCGCTGCTCAGCGGGCCGGCGCACGCGGAGCAGCCTTCGGGGCTGGGCGGCGGCTCCTGAGGCATTTCGCGGGTTCCTAACCCAAAACCGACAAAAGGTAACGGAGTTCCTCCTGCACGTCCGCCCGGGAACCCACCGTGTGGGCGATTTCGGCCTGGAGCGCCTCCCCGAAGCGGTGCCGGAGCCGCGAAAGGGCCATCTTCACGCTGCCTTCGCTCAGGCCCAGGCGTTCCCCGGCGGCCGCCAGCCCGCCCTCGGCACGTCCGCCCAGCAGGCGGGGAAACAGTTCGTCGAACAACGGCCCCTTCCCGGCCGCCTGATAGCTGTCGCGCAGGCAGATGCTGGCGCGATCAATCACCACGTTCGCCCACGCCCGGTCAAACGCCTGTTCGGGCGAATCATTCCGCGACGCCTCGGCCAGCCAGCGTTCTTCCGCGGGTGCGAGGTCCAGCGGCAGGTGCTCCTGCCCGCCGCCGCGTTTGGCCGTGTGGGTGGCGCGCAGGGCGTTCGCGTCCAGGTGCCGCAACCCGGCCAGCAGGAGCGTCCGGAACCGGCCCTTGGCGGGATCTGCCGCCGCCAGGAGCGTCCCGTCGAGCAGTCGCACGAAGAACTCCTGCGCCAGGTCCCGGGCATCATCCGGCGAGCGGCCGCTGCGCCGCAGGAAGGCATAGAGCGGCGACCAGTAACCGGCATAGAGCTCGCTCAACGCCGTGTGCCGTTGGGCCGTGTCCTCGGCCCGGGCCCGCAGCACCAGGCTCCATCGGGTCGGTTCGAACGGCCCCCGCGGAGTGGCCTGAGTGGCTTCGGGGATCATGGCTTTTCATCCTGATAACGGAACCCTCGGTCGACGGGCCATCAGATTCTTCGGAAAGGCCCGGCCGACTAATTGGGCGCGTTCCTCGCCCAAGGGGAGTGCGCGGAAGCCGGCGGCCTGACCCGGGCCAACCACCGGCAACTGATCCTCGACGCAGCCGAACCCAACGCCCTGCTGGCACAATGTGGAACTTCCGACGCGGCCGTGTCCGCGCCCGGGTGGGAAGAAGTGGTCTGCCGGTCGCAGAAAAACTGCTGACGCGGAACGGAATGATGAATAGACACACCGCCGCCCCACCGACGAAAACACCACAGGTATGAAACACGCCTTGATGCGGTTAGGTTTCCTCGCCAATTGCGCCTTCGGAACATTCGGCGGAGACGTTCAAATCAACGACGCCACCGCCCCCGTCTGGGAGCGTCACTTTGACGGCTCTTCGCAGGACGTTGGATCTACCGCGACAATCCTTCCCAACGGAGACATCGCCTTGGTTGGCCTGAGCTATCGGGGCACCGGAAAGGACAAGACTGGAATCGGCTTCGGGGATGCCGACGGCTGGGTGATTTTGGCCGATTCCGCCGGCCAGAAAAAGTGGGACACGGTCGTTGGTGGCGAAGGCTACGATCACTTGACCGACGTCAAGGGCCTGCCGGATGGCCGCCTAATCTGCGTCGGTTACTCCAACTCGGAGATTGGCGAGGGGAAATCTGCGCCGCACATCTTTGGGCAGGACTACTGGGTGGTTTGCCTCGCGCCCGACGGAAAACGGCTTTGGGACCGGACCTTCGATGCGGGATCGACAGAATACGCCACCGGCGTGGCCATTGTGGACAATCGAACAATCGTTGTCGCGGGGCAGAGCGACCTAGGGGGCCATCTCATCTACGTCGATTTGGCCGGCAACTTGATCGCTGCGCAGACGATTCCAAGTGTCGAACGGATCTCGCAGGTCGCTGCCAATTCGAAGGGCGAGATGTTTGCCTGCGGATATACAGGCAAACGTGAGCTGTGGGTTGCCAAACTGGGCGAGCCAGGAGCGGAACCGAAATGGACATTCAAACTCAGCCATCGGCACCCAGTGGCCGGACTTGGGCTTGCACCGCTGCGCGATGGCGGTGTGCTGGCGGTTGGCAACTCCTCTCCCGGCACCGACAAAGGATCGGGGGTGCTGGTCAAACTGGGGGCGGAGGGAGAGATCATTTGGAAAAACGAGCTCAGGCTTGATCCTCAGAAAACTTGGATGGGCGGATGCGTTGAGTTGGATACCGGGGGAATCCTCATCGGTGGAACAACCGGACTCACGGGCTACCTGGAACAGTTCGTGGCACGTTTGGCGAGCACCGGGGAGACGCTCTGGACGCATCGCTATCCCCAAAACAAATGGGGGTTGGTTCAGTCGGTGCATCAGAGTGCGGATGGGGGCCTTTTGGCCTTCGGATATTGGTCCGGAGCCGGGTCGGATTGGGACTTTCGCATCTCCAAATTGGCACCCGAGGCAACTGCACTGCAATTGGACCCGCCGGCGGTGTCTTCCTCGCCGCGGCTCGGCAGCCATCTTGCCCCCGACGGTTTCCATTTCTCGGTGATTGGAAAGACCGGTCGCAGTTATGTCGCTGAACGCACGACCGACCTTGCGAACTGGCGAGCCTTTTCCACCAACACGGTGACCTCCGGGGATGTCAAGGTGGTCGATCCGGAAGCCAACGGGCACCTCCAGACTCAATATCGAGTCCGAGAAGTTGGGCCATGATTCGGCACCGGCTGCTCCCTACAGCCATTGCAACAATGCCGGAAATCGATCGACACCAAGGCGAACTCAGACGAACTGCTGCACGGTAGCAGGACGGCTAGACCATCGTCTGCCCGCCGCCGTCGTAGCCTTCGCCGTCGAGGTCCACGAGGATGTCGCGAGGTTCGGCGCCATTGCCCAAGGCTGAATTGAGGAGCTGGTGCATGGGGTTCAGCCGCCGCCGTAACGTGTCTTGATTTCGTGGAGCGAAAGCGTGGGGGCGGTGGCCTCCTCCAGTTTGGCGGCTCGCAATTCCCGCAGGTCTTCGGCATCGGCCAGTGCTTCCTGCAAGGCGGCGAATTCCTCGTAGGGCAGCACGACGAACTCGCGCTTGCCGTTCTTGGTCAGAAATTCGGGATGGAGTGTGATCATGGTCTCAGCCGTAGGCCTCTTTACGGTGCCGAATACGGTAGATGATCACACGCTGTTCCTCCACCTCAAACAGCACTCGATAATCGCCGACCCGGAGCCGGAATTCCGGCGTGAAGTTGGTCAGCCGCTTCACGTCGCCCGCCAGATTATCCTGTAGCCGCTCAATCTTGGGGAGGATGCGCTGCCGGACCGCCGGCGTCAGGTCGGCCAAGTCTTTTTGCGCCTTAGGCTTGAACTCGACGGTGTAGTTCATCGTCGGGCGCGGTTCACACCATCGTCTGCCCGCCGCCGTCGTAGCCTTCGCCGTCGAGGTCCACGAGGATGTCGCGAGGTTCGGCGCCCTTGCTGGGACCGACGATTCCGCGGTCTTCCAGCTCGTCGAGCAGGCGCGCGGCGCGACCGTAGCCGATCTTGAGGCGGCGCTGGAGCAGCGAGGTGCTGGCCTTCTTCTCGGACCGGATGA
>JBIIUN010000297.1:0-6621 GCA_044339945.1 Kapaibacterium sp. (SeqCode) | reverse complement strand
CCCACGTCAGCGGCGTGATTCCTCAGCGGATCCAGCAGCGCGTCGGCCCCAGACCGCTTTCCCGCCGTAAGCTTGATGGCCTCCAGGTAACTGCCCCACAACGGCAGGTTCTTCGATTTTAACTGCCGCAGCTTCTGGCGGGCCTTGGCCGTTGTCTGCGTGTCGTCGCCCAGGGCGTTGAGCGCGCTCAAGGCCGCTTCCGCCAGCGCATGCAAGCGACCCAGCGGCGGCGCCTCGGGCATGGCCCCGCCGGGAGCGAGCAGTTCGCAGAGCCGCTCCGCGCTGGCGGCCATCTGGCGGGCGAACTCGTCGTCGGCGATGCGGTTGCCTCGTTTTGCGGCCAGCAGCCCCAGCAGCCGCTGGGGCAGGTCATCGAGGCCCAGACGGTCAGCGAGCTCGGTGAGCTGCGGCCACGCCGCGCTGGGCAGCGCCCCCAGCAGATGGCCCATCGCCAGTTCACTGGCGGATTCCGTGACGACTTCCAGGCGCGGTGACAGGCCGAGTTCGAGGGCGTAGCGGGACAGGAGCCGGTGGGCCACGCTGTGCACGGTGCCGATGGCCGCCAGTTCCAGCCGCTCGGCATTCCGGCCGGCCACCCGCCGGTCGGCGGCACCCGCCAACAGCTTCGCCTGCATGCGGCCCTTGAGTTCGGCCGCGGCCTTCTTGGTGAACGTGGTGGCCAGGATGCGCGCCGGATCAAGGCCGGCCGCGACCGCCACGTCCACGATGCGGCAGAGGTCGGTGGTCTTGCCGGAGCCGGCACCCGCACGGACGAGTTCGAGGGTGTTGGTCATTTCGTTTCCTTCAGGCCGCAGAGGCGCGTGAAATCACAATACCGGCAGACCTCCTGCACCGCTTCAGGCTTGAGATCCGGCTGCAGCAGGATGTCTGCGCCCGCGGGCCACGCGGCGGAGTCTTGAAGGGGCCGGGCGGGAACGGGAGCACCCGAGGTCAGCCAGTCTCCGGCGGCCTCGAGGGCGGCGGCAAACTGCTGCCACACCGTGTGAATCGTCGGGGCGTTGAGGATGGCGTGCTGGCCGGTCCCGTGGACGGCGCTGCCCGACGGGGTGAACAGCAGGCCATCGGAAAGAACCAGGTAAGCGACGGCCGGGAAGGCGCCCCCGGTCGTCGAGCGCCCATAAGCGTAGGTCGCCAGCTGCACGGCCCGCCCTTCCTCGATCAACGCGTGATACTTGGAACGGCCGCCATACTTGAAGTCGATGATGGCCTCCTCGCCGTTGTGCCGCTCGGCGACGCAGTCAATCCAACCATTCAGCGGTTTGCCGAACGCCTGGCCGGCCAACGCCACTTCGAGGCCAACGATCCGATAACCGCCGCCGCTGAGGGTGCTGACCAGCAGGCGCGTGGCGTTTTCGAGCTGGCTGCGGAGTCGTTGCCGTTCGAGTCGCTTGCCGGGTTGGGCCAGGGGCGCCGCGTCGAGCGGCAGCCGTTCGTCAAACGCCGCGAGCGCCTGCGCCACGGCCACGTCGAGCGCGGGCAGGTCGCCGCCGCCGCCGAAGACCCGCTCGAAGATCCCGTGGCAGAATGTTCCCTTCAGCTGCTGATCGTCGGGGAGTTGGGCCACCGCACCCGGTTTAAGCTGCGCCGCGTAGTGGAGGGTCCATTTCAGCGGGCAGGCGAGCCGGTCCTGCAGATCGCTGGCAGAGACGGTTTCGCGTGCGGTCAGGAGCCCCTGCGGGATGTTCCAGAGCGGCCGGGCTGGCTGCGGCGGGGCAACGGCGACGTCGCGACAGTCGAATCCGAAAGGTGCCAGCATATTTGCCCCACCGGTCATGACGAGATCCTCGAGGACGGGCGGATGCTCAGCCTCCGGCTTCGGGAGCAGTCCGCGAACTGCGAGCCAGAGGGGGTGCCAGCGTTTCTCCGAATCCTGGGGGAGCACCACGGCCAGAAAGGATTCCCGGACCTGGCAGTAACCGCGCGCTTCCGCGGACCGAAGCGAGGAGAGCGCCTTGCTGCCATCATCCAGCACCACGCCCGCCGCTCGCAACTCGCGGAGTTGACCTGATGACCAGCGGCAGCCGGCGGTATCCCCGGTCCCGGTGCCCAGCCAGATCAGCCGGTCGCACGGCTCATCGATTTCGGAGAGCGATCGCACCCGGATGGGGCCGCCCTCCGCCTCGATGAACGGGTTGGTTTCCGCCCCCCGGGCCAGCGCCTCTTCGAGCAGTCGCGCCAGCTGCGGTTCGGACAGTGATGCCCCCTGGCATTCCGCCAACTCACCCAACAGGGCCGCCTGTCCCGCCGCGGCGCGCAACGCCGCGATCAACCCCAGGGGTGCTTCCGCCTCCTGCTCCAGCAGGGCCGCCCGGCCGGAGGCCCACCGGGCCACCAGTCCGCAGCGTTGGTGGATGAGCCGTGCCGCCATGGCGCCGTCCCTTGGAGTGCGCTGACATTGAAACCACTCGTCCAGCCGCTCGCGCAGGTTTCCTTCGGGATCCGATTCCGGACCGCAGAGAGCCGCCATCGCCGCTGCCCACGCGCTGCTTCCCAGCCCGGGTTCATGGGTCAGGGCCTTGGCCAGCTTGAAGGCGGCATGCCGCGGAATTGGGAGCACCGGCAGCGTCAGGAAATCGAGCACCACCTGCGGGTTCACGGGCTCCCAACCAAGGGCCAGGCTCAGCGGCAGAACCTGCAAGACCGGATGTGCCGGCGACCAGGCCGACGCTCCGGTGGGGGGCAGGCCGATCCGGTGGAGGCAGGCATCCAGCCGCAGGGCCAGTCCGTCCTCCTCACAACAGATCACCGTGGATGAAAGCTTTTCCGAAGACTGCGCCAGGACAGCCGCGAGGAACTCAACGGCGGCGGTTTCGCTGCGGGTCTGGACCTGCCGGAAGGTGTTATCGGGGCCGATCCCGGCCCCGGCTCCGCCCAGCAGGAACGTCTGTGCCTGATGCAGGGCTGAACCCTGGGGCGCAGGGGCCGTTGGCACGGGCGCCGGCACCAGGTTCATCCGGGCCAGAACCTTTTGCCAGACGGGCGGCCAGGCCGCCTCGGCGTCCGAGAGCAGGCATCGGTGCGGGGGAAGAATCTGCCCTGCCTCAAGGGCTTCAAGGACCGCCTGCAGTCGCTCCGTGACTCCGGGAAATTGAAATTTCCGGCCAGCCATGGCCTGGGCCAGGGCCCGCACCAGCGCCGGAAGCGCCGGGGAGTCCGCCCCGTCCCAGCCGGACAGCAGCAGCTCATCCCGCCGGGAGAGGAGTTCGGCCGCCGTCGCCCAACGATCTGCTTTCAGGCTTCCGGCGAACAGCGGCTGTGCCGCGGCGTCCAATGCGGCGGCGAATTCCGAAATCCGGCTGGCGGCGTGGAAGTCTGCGGCGGGAAGCCCCAACTGCGTCTCGAGCCACCCGAGCAAGGCCTCCGGACCGCCGCAGTGATCGTCGGGCGGACGGTGCCCGCCGCCTGGTTGGACCGTTCCCGGGGTCAGCCGGATGCGCAACCTCGCTCCTTCGTCATGCTTCATGGGATGGTCCGATACTCAACCGCGAATCAGCTCTTGCGCCGCCGCGCGGGCGATATCGCGGAAGGACACCACCTCGGGCGGTAGTTTTGTTGTATCCGGCTTGAGCCGCTGCCGAACGAACACCGATTCGGCCACTGGTGCATGACCGGTGGCCGAATCAGACAGCGTCACGGGCTCGCTGACAAGGGCCGTGCCGCCGCTGGCCCGGCGGACTTCAATGACCTGGATCTGCGCGGCATTGACTACTTCGGCCACCACGGTGTCCCCGGCCTTAAGGCTCAACGCGGCGTAGATGGCAGGTGGTCGTCGAGCTTCCGCAGTCCTTCCATGGCCCCGAACGCGAGTCCGTGATGGCCCGCTGGGACTTCTGCTTCGCGCGGATTGATGCGGATCAGGGTTCCACCGAACTCGCGGGCGACCTCTTCCGAGAAGTCGCGCACCGTTGGCAGCGCGGTGCCGGCCCCCAGTTCAACCACGACCAACTTGGCGCGCTCCTGCAGCACGTTCGCTAGCCAGGCTTCCAGCGCCGCCTGCTGGGCGTCCGTGCGGTCCGGCACCCAGCCGGCGTCGCCGAACATCAGCACGTTCGGCCGCGCCATACCGCCGCACCGTGGACAGCGGGGCAGCGGCTCCTCCGCGCGGAAGGTTGCCTCGTCGACGACCACCGTGACTTCGGCCGCGTCGTGCAGCTTCCGGGTGCAGGGCGTGAGGCATTGCAGGTGCCGGATCGAACCGTGGCATTCCACGATGCGGGCCGGGTCGAACCCCGCCTGCTGGAACTGGCCGTCCACGTTGGACGTGAAGACAAACGCGCCGAGGCGGCAGCGCTCTGCCCAGCGCTTCAGGATGCCGAAGCCGGCGTGGGGCGTCGTGGACCGGTAAAGGTTCAGCCGGTGGCCGTAGAAGGCCCAAGCCAGCCGGGGATCGAGCCGGAACCAACCGGGGCGCGCCAGTTCCTCGAACCGCAACCCGAGCTGGGCGATGGCCGGATACGCCTGCCAGAACCCTTCGGTGCCCCGGAAGTCGGGCAGGCCGGAGTCTACGCCCATGCCGGCTCCGGCGGTGATCAGCAGGGCATCGGCCGCGGTCAGGGTATTCGAGATGTCCGGCACGAATCTTAGGTGGCCGAACGCGTGGAAGATCGCCACAGGAATCGCTCAAGCCTGTGGACTTCCGGCGAAACGGGCGCTGACGCCGCTTCGGTGCCAACCAACGAATTGGCACACCGTAATCGCCGCATCAACGACCATCCCCAAACCGAACCGGCGAGCCACAAGAAGGAGCGTGAGCGCCCCCCGCACAACCGGCGGCCCCGGTGGCGGATCGCGCAGGGAACAACCGGCTGATTCCCAACGGGACACCTGCGGCCTGCTTTTGTCGCGGGGTCGGAAGATTAGGGCGCCTTTTTCTCAATTTCTGCGATGGCGGCCTTCAGGGCCGCGATTTCCTTCTGCAGCGACAGGATCTGCTGTTGCTGCTGCAGCGCAGTGACATCCTGTTCCTGTTGTGTAGGTCCCTGCTGCGTTTTCTTCAGGGCCTTTTCCGCCTCAAGATACTCGGCCTCTTTCGCCGCCAGTTCCTTCGCCTTCGATGAGTAGTCGAGCTTGAGCTTAAGGATTTCCGTGGGCAGGGCCACCAACGCCTTGGTGATGTTGAGCGGAACCTTGACCGTTTCGACCGCGATGCTCGGATTCTCACCATGAAACTCCGTGAGCACCCCCTTGGACAGCGCCAGACTGTATTTGGTTTTGCCCAGCGGCGACCGGTTCAACGGGATTCGGACGATTGGGGAGAAGTCCGGGAACATCACTACGAAGTCACGACTGACGATTTCGTAATACCGGTCGGCCGGGACCACGGAATCCAGGAATCCCTCGTTATCGACCTTGCTTTGGGCCGCCGTCACGAGCCCCTGTTCGATCTTCTTTGCCGCCTCGGCCAATCCGGTCAGTTCCTCCTGCAGCTTTCTCTTCTCCCCGCCCTTCGGCGGCGGCTTGCTGCCAAGTTTCCTCTCCGCCTCCGCTTTCGCCTTGGCGTTGTCCTCCTTTTGCTTCGTCAGGTCCTTGATCTTGGCCTTCGCGGTGTCCACCCGCTGTTTCAAGAGCAGACTGCGGTCGATGTGCAGTGACACGTTCACCGGATAAGGTTCCGGGAGTTTGACGGCGATGCCGTCGAACTCGGTCAAATCTTTGAAACCCTCATTCGGCCGTGCGGGGGCGGGGGGGAGATCCTTGGTGACCGCGCTGAAGGTGACCAGTTCCCGTGTGCCCGCCAGCGGCGTCCTGCCCGTCGAACCCGAAATGTCCAGCACGAACGACTGCTCGCCCGGAGTCACGGACGAGAGGGCGGCCAGAACCTCTTCCGAGCTCGGGAGCGCATCCGCCGGCGGCGCAATCGCTCCGAGCGGGAACATCGGGGCCGCCCCCATGGAGACGATGTTGAACGCAATGGCCGCCAGGTCCTGGATCACTTCACCGGCCTTGCCCTCGTCATGGATGTCGATGGACGACAGGAGACCGTTGGTGAAGGTGAAGCCGTGGTTCCGGGCAAACAGCTCGTTGCCGCTTCGCTTCAACCTCAGCCGGGCCTCCTTGTCCGGGACAATTTCAGACCCCGCCCCGATCGCCAGCTCCTTGTGGTTCCCCTTGTCATCCTTCTTGCTCTCGATGCTGATCTTCAGAAAGGAACGCGGCAGGTGGTAGACCATGCCGTCAACGATGTTCCCGCCCCCCGTCGCGGGCAGTGTGCTGACACTCCGGCAAGCCGGAAACAGGACCACGGCCGCCGCGGCCAGGCAGGCCAGCATTGCCGCACGAGTGAAATCAGTGGAGGGAGCTTGCATTTGCGACGCGTTTTAGGGGACGGGCGTTTGGGGTTGTCGGGCTGGAGCCTCTATTGACCGATGCCATTTCGCCCGTCAATCACCGTTTGAAAAGTCGTCACGTTGGGCCTGCAACCCTATCCCCCCATCCGCCATCCAGCCTACACCCCACCTGCCCCAGCAACGGTAGCACGCAGGTCGGTGCGGTTGATCTTTCCTCGAAAACGCGGGTTGGACTCCGCACTCAGTTGAGAGTTGCTGCGGCGTGCCCCCTGCAACGCCCGATCGCGCAAGTTGCCCCTCCGGGGCGGAGCGC
>JBIIUN010000296.1:0-6636 GCA_044339945.1 Kapaibacterium sp. (SeqCode) | reverse complement strand
GCCGGCGGTCACGTCCTTGCCCTTGGTGAGGAAGTCGCCGCGCAAGTGGATGTAGGTGTCGCGCGGTTTGGCCTCGCTGCGCTCCTGCATGACGAGCGACGTGAACTTCTGCGACGCGAGCTGCTTTTGCTTCTGTTCGAGCCGGAAGAGTTCGCTTTCCAGGCTGCGGATCGTCTCCGAAGAGGCCCGTTGAGTGGCAGCGATGAGCTTGGACTGCTCGGGCGTGCGCGTGGCCGGCTTGGCAACCACTGCGGCGCGAACGTCGGCCGGCACGGGCCATAGCGCGGCGAGATCCTTCTCGGTCGTCACGGAAATGCGGAAGCGGCCGATGCAATGGCTGTTGCCGTGGTAGTGGTCGAACTTGAACGACAGCTTGCTGCCGCCCTTGAAGCCGGCGGGTTCCTTCAGGTGCGCGATGAGGAAGTGGCGTTCGCCGAACTTCGGTCCGATGGCCCAGCCGGTCTTGGGATTCCGGTCCACGGCGTGTTCGGCGCGGTAGTATTGCTGCTCCCAGTCGGCCGTGGCGCCGGCGAAGAAGAGGTTGGTATTCGCGGGCATCGGGCCGGACTTCGGCGCAGCGGCGAAGGCGAACTCATCGAGGATGAAGTTGCCGCTCGCGCCCCAGCGGCCGGGACCGTTCTTGGGCAAACTCGGATCGGGCAGCACCTCCAGCAGCACGGCGGTGATGCCGGTAAGGTCGGTGTCGGCCTCGACGGAGATCGTGTCGTAGATCGGGTTCACGCCCGTGCCGAGCAACGAGCCGTCGGCGAGGTTGGTGTAACCGGAACCGCCGGTGGAATTGGCGTTCTTCAGGTTCAGCACCCGCCAGACGTCACCCTTCTTCGCGACGGACTTCTCCCACTTCGCCTGTTCGGCGGCGAGTTTGGCTTCCGCCGCGGCGAGTTCCTGCTTCGCCTGTTCCATCCGGGCCCGGACGAAGGACTCCGTCTGACTCAAGTCGGGCTTCGGAACTTCGACGTTCGGCCCGAGGCTGTAGTTCCCGGCGTCGGTGCTGTTGTTGAAGATCGCGTAGAGCCGGTAGTAATCCTCATGCGTGATGGGATCGTATTTGTGCGTGTGGCACTCGGCGCAGTTCAGCGTCAGTCCCAGCCAGGCGGTGCCGAGCGTGGCCACGCGGTCCTTCACCGCCTTGGTGCGGTATTCCTCGGCGTCGCCGCCGCCCTCGTCGTTGACCTTGGTGTTGCGGTTGAAGCCGGTGGCGATCTTCTGCTCCAGCGTCGGGTTTGGAACCAAGTCGCCCGCGAGCTGATCAATGGTGAACTGGTCGAAGGATTGGTTGCGGTTGAAGGCGTTGATGACCCACTCGCGATACGGCCAGATCGAGCGGGCTAGGTCCACCTGGTAGCCGTTCGAGTCCGCGTAACGCGCCAAGTCCAGCCAGCCGCGCGCCATGTGCTCGCCGTAATGCGGGGAAGCCAGCAGGCGGTCCACCAGCTTTTCGTAAGCCTCGGCCGAGGTGTCCTGCACGAAGGCCGCGACCTCCGGCCAGGTCGGTGGCAGGCCGGTCAGGTCCAGCGACAGCCGGCGGATCAAGGTCTCCTTGTCCGCCTCGGGCATCGGGGCAAGACCTTCGCGGTCCAGCCGGGCCAGGATGAACCGGTCGATGTCGTTGCGGACCACTGCGTGCGGATTCCGTTGGGCGGGCGGCTGCGGATGGCTGATCGGCTGGAAGGACCAGTGCTTCAGCGCCGCGTCTTCCGGCCAGACCGCGCCCTCGGCGATCCAGCGACGGAGCAGTTCGGCCTGCGCGGCGGTGAGCTTCTCGCCCTTGGGCGGCATCACCTCGTCCGGGTCGGTGGTGGTGATGCGTTTCAGCAACTCGCTTTCCTCGGCCTTGCCCGGCACCAGCGCGGGCTTGCCGGACTTGGCGGGCTTGAGGGCGGCGGCGCGGGTGTCGAGCCGCAGGTCGGCCTTCTGCTTGTCGGGCCCGTGGCATTCGGAGCAGTGCTTCACCAGCAGCGGCTCGATGTCCTTGTGGAAGTCGGTCGCCGCGTGCGCGCCCGGGAGGAACAGGGCGACGACGGCGGAGAGGGGCAGCAATCGGCGGGCGGTGGTTCGCCGCGGGAAGCGGAAGGAGGACTGGGACGCACGCATGGCTCAGGAAATCTTGGCCCGATTTTCGGAAGACGACGACGAAAGGCGAGGCCGGAAACATGGCAGCCGAAGAATTCTCGGCTCGGCAAATGTTGTCCCGGACTCGCCCGGGATTGGCCTCCGGGAGGTAGGCTTACGTCCATCGGCGTATGTCCAAATCCGCAGGCGGTGATCAAGGATGGGCGCTGACGACAGCATTTCGGTTCCCAACCCAAACGATCCCGTCCGCGCATGAAGACTCCACGTTTCCCGATCCTGAACGCGCCGCCCTGGTTCCGGCTGGTGGGTTGACCGCGCCGGGCGTGAGCACGGAGCGCGAGGCGTTGCGCCTAGTCCGCGCCGCTCACCGGCTCGCCTCACGAATGCAGGCGGAAGGCATCTTCAAGGCCGTCGGCAAAGTGGGCTTCGGGGGCGCCGCCCAGTCCGCCGCGACGGCGTGGCTGATTCTCCCGGTGCCCGGCGAACCAAATACTTCCACCGGGCTAGAGATAACCCTGGAGGCAGGCGCGCTGTTTCCCGTAAGCGTGGGCCGGGATTGCGAGCCGCTGTGGGTCGGCCTCTGCCGTTATCCCCCGCGGGCCACGTTGGCGGGGCGTTCGCTGGCCACCCGCTTGGGCAAGGGCTGGCATCTGTCCGGCTTTTCCAAAACACAGTTTGCGAGCCTGCATGGCTGGGAACATTTCCGCCGGTGCCACGTTGGCATCGTTTCACTGTTGGCCGGCCTGCGCCCGCTGGGCTTCCGCGTGCGGATTTCCGACGAGGGCGACTATTGGCCGCGCCTTTCGGAGCGGGCCTTGCGGGAGAACCTCGACGACTTGAACCGACTGTTGGCCGCGGCCGCGGGAGCCATGAAAGACGCCAGCGGTGGGCAGGTGGAATCCCCGATCTTCGGCCACCGCGAATTCGAGCGGTTGGAGGCGGAGGGGGCGGCAAGGATTCCGCCCGGGTTCTCCGAGTGGTTGCAAAAGGAAGCGGAATAGCGCGCTGCCGGAGAAGCAACGTCGTGATCTGCCCGAAACCGGAGCGGCGAACCTAAAACGGGTTTTCCGCGACGCCCTTGGCCCACGGTTTCCCGCAAAGCACTTCGTCGAGGGTGGCGAGCTTGAGCTTGTGGGCCTTGGCGAGGGTCACGAGGTAAGCGTCGGTGACGTCGGCATGGCTGGTCACCGCGGGCACCTTGGCGGGGGAAGCATCATCGGCGAGGAATTCCGCGCCGGCGCGGCCGGTGATGTCTTCCAAGGCCGCGCGGGCGTCGGCGTAGCTGGCCCGGTAGCCGGGACTCAGGCTTACTCGCAGAAAACCGAGCTGCGAAATGGGACAGGTGGCAAAGGTCTTTTGCCGCGCCAGCCAAGCGGACGCTTGGGCGTGGGCGGCGTGGGATTTCCACGCACAGGCCAGCAGGAAATTGACGTCCAGCAGATGGCTCACGGGAAATCGGCAAGGAGAGCTTTGACGGACTCCGCAGTCATCGGCGGGGCATCGGCCGGGGCGACGAGCACCTTGCGGCCGTCCTTGCCCTTCACCAGCCGGGCCTTGTCGGACTTGGCCCGTTCAATCACCAAGCGGTCGCCTTCGAGGGCGAGGGCCACCTTGTCCCCGGGTTGGAGATGGAGGGCCAGCCGGAAGCGGCTGGGGATGACCAATTGGCCCTTGGTGGAAAGTGTCGCCGTGCTCACAGCGCGATGTCTTACCCGTCTTACCTTGCTTGGCAAGGGGGAACCCGGCGGAACGCGACGGCGGGAACAGCCGCCGCGAAGGCCCCGCGGCCGTGTCTCCCTCCGCTCAGGCGCGACAGGCGCTACAAGGCCAGTGATTGCTGGGCATTCTCGCCCTTCGCCAAACGCGACAGCCGGAACCGTGTCGCGGCTCGGATTACCCGACGGAAGGCCCGTATTCATTGGTTTGTCGCGGGTGTAGCGTTTCCGTCGGTGGGTGGCAGGCGCCGCTGGTCCGAGGCGCGGTCGGTGGTCCTCGGGGATTTGCGAAACTGTTTGCCTGCCTGTTTGCTCCAAGCGTAATTACGGCGCGTTCGCGGTGGCGGTTCGACCCTTCAGCCGACCGTGCAATCGTGGTGACGCCGGGCCGAGATGAAGATGGCGGCGTGCTTCGCAGGTCTTGAAGCCAAGAAGCAAGCGCTTGGCTGTCAGTGCTGCTCCGATAGCTCAAATGGATAGAGCGGCGGTTTCCTAAACCGTTGATCCAGGTTCAATTCCCGGTCGGAGCACCAACTTTCCAGAGCGTTACGCTTGGCCGTCCTGCCCGCGGTCGGGGCGCTTCCGGTGAGGGTTTTCGGGCGGCTCGCCCGGCAGCGTTGCCCGGATTGCTTCCGTGGTGCCTTCCACCAGTTTTTCACCAACTTCCCCGAGCACCCGGACTTGCCTCTTCATCATGCGGAAGGACCGGGAGGTAAGGCCGACCAAGCCTCCCGGGGAAAGCACCATCTGCGCGGCACTGGTCAGCGTGAGCATCGGGTTGAACGGCTGCATCCGCCGCATGGTGCGCCAGACCGCCTCGGGCGGATGCGCCTCCTCTTCCCGGACAAAGTCCAGCAGGTGCGTGCTCAGGAGGCACCCGACCATCGAGCCGAGAATCAGCACATGGTAATCGCGGATGGTCTGGCCGAGGAATGTCCCGAGCTCATCCGGCACCAAGCGTAGGATCAGCCCCCCGAGCAATGGCCCGAGCGCGGTCAGGGCGCTGCTGAGCGCGAGGAACACCGCGACGTAGGGCGCCTTGTTGGCCGGGGCCAGCTTCAGCATCAGGTGGAACTGGCAGAGCTGGAAACCGGCGGTCACGCCGCCGACCACCAGGTAGGTCAGGGCGAGGTGCCAGAAGAAGCGTTCGCCGGCAAAGGTCCACGAGGCGAGCCCGGCGAGGGCCCATACCAGGGAGCAAACGTAGAGCACCGGCTTGCTGCCAAACCGGTCGCAGAGCCAACCCCAGCCCTTGAGGGTCAGCAGTCCGCCCACGCCGGCGAGCGCCGTCAGCATGCCCATGTCCCCGAGGGAACGGCCCAATCCCTGGACGATGAAGACCGGGTAGAACGGCTGGCCCAAGTTGAGGAGCAGGCCCCAGACGCCGACGAAGGTGACCAGCTTGAGGTAGTTGAGGCTGCGGAACGGCAGGAGGATCTCGCCGAAGTCCGGGGGCACGCTGGCCCGCTTCATCACGGAGTCGGGAAACTTCATTCGTGTCAGGAAGAAGAATCCGGCCATCCGGGCCAGGCCGGCGGCCGCGAAGATCAGCCCGAAGGTCACGAGGGAGTTTTGCCCCCGGTCGGCCAGCTTGCTCACTACCAGAACGACGATCAGCGTCCAGAATCCGAACACCAGGTTGCGCCGGCCGAAGAAGCGGCCACTGAGCCGGGCGGGAACCAGTTCCGAGATCGCCGCGGACCATGTCACCGCGCCCAGGCAGTTCGCCATCGTCGCCACCGTGAGAATAATCATGAAAGTCACGTCGCGCGCGTGTTCCGACAGGAAGGGCAGGGCCGACACAAAGGGCCAGGGCAGGGCGTTGAAGATGAACGTGAGCGCGAGGATTTGGTAGAGCGAGAGCCGTCCCCGCAGCCAGGTGGCCAGCGGCGGAAGCACCAAGTTGCAGAGATGCGGCAGCGCGGCCATGAAGCCGATCGCGGTGGGGCCCCAGCCCAGCGTGGCGGCGGCGAAGGCGATGACGAACGAGAAGCTCGGCAACGTGAGGTTCAGCATCGGGACGCTGAAACACGCCTCGACGGTCGAGTATTTCAGGGACAGCAGCAGTTCGCGGTGGCGGAGCCGGCTCATGGTGCGCCGCGGAAGCGGGCGCGGGGACACGCTTCACTTTCGGTGCCTCGTCGGTCAAGCGGGCCGCCCGGAAATGAAGCGCCCGCCATCTTGGGAAATGGCGGGCGCGGTCCGGCAGGCTGAAATCAATTTGCCAGCTTGGCCCGGTAGAAGCGTTTCGCCTGCCCGCTGAGCGGCGAAGGATCAATGACCAGTTGCACCGTGTTCGTGAGGGTGACGGAACTCAGCGGCAGCCAGACTTCGGGCGCCAACGCGGTGGCAAATTCCACCAAGTAGCTGGTGCCCACGTTGCCAGCGACTGTCACACCGGCGTAGGTGTCGAGGGTCACGGTTGGCCCTGGGGTCACGGGAGTGCCCGGGGTGATGAGGAACGTATTGGCGCGGGCGCCGAAGTTGCCGTTGCCCGGCGTGGCACCGCCGGCCACGAGAATCCGGCCGTCCGGCAGCAGGGACAGGCTCGCGCCGCTGATCTCGTAGTCCGCCGGGAATTCAATTGTGCCCGGCAAGGCCGCCGTCGCGCCGGTCGTCAGGTTGATGGTCCGGATCAGGGCGCGCGTGGGCGTGAACCCAGGGAGGTAGCTGAAGACGTAGGCAACGCCGTTGGCGCGGTCGATCATCGGATTGTAGAGGAAGGATTCCGCCTGCGAATCAGGCAGGGGCGGTGTCGTGACCAGGCGTGTGAACGCGCCCGAGCGGGAATCAAACAGGACATAGCCCTGCTCCGATTTGCCCTCCA
>JBIIUN010000295.1:0-6644 GCA_044339945.1 Kapaibacterium sp. (SeqCode) | reverse complement strand
AGGTCGTCCACCGCCAGACCATCCTCGCCATTCGTTCCCGGGGAGTCGAAATTCCTCCAACGGATGCCGAAGAGTCCGCCGATCGGGACGCTGCTCGATAGGGTGATCAGCACTCCCAGCGTGGTCCGGTTGGGGGAAACATTGCCATCGCGAGGACCGGTAGTCCCGCTCACTACGGGCGCGTTGAAATCCAGCGTATTGATATCAGTCCAAGTGCCGGTGGTTACCGACCCGGCCGTAGGATTGACCGAGTAGGAGAAATCCAACCTGTCCGCGATATTGCTACCGTGACGCCACTGCTCCCCAGTGTATTGGACGTAAATCTGCGTGAGGGGTCTTCCCGTGTTGTTCTCGAAGATGGCACCGAAGATCTGGCCTGGACTACTGCTAACGCCGCCGAGCGCCCGTTCGGCACTCGCGGTGGAAGACCCATAGCTGTAATGGTCCGCAGTCGAAAGACTGCCAGTTGACGATCTGTAGTTACCAGAAGATCCACTCAACACCCACCCAGTTGGCAAGGTGGTGTAATCGGTGCCAGTCGCACTGAAATCGAGAGCATTCCCGAAGCCGCCGTTACCGGATCCACCGGTGTTGTCGAAATCCTGCTGGTAGGAAATTCCGGTAAAACTTGCGATCGACTGTTGGGCCAGCGCAGTGCCGCCCAAGGCTCCCGCAATGGCGATCCCCATGGCCACGCGGAACATTTGATTGGTTTTTGTCATTCTTATCCCCCTTACAAAGACGTGGTTACCTTGCTAACGCGAGCACCCAGGGTCAAGCGTTCATTCCCAGCCCCACCGAACCGCGGGCGCATTGCCCCACCGTGGCCAAGCCCTAGACGAACGGGGCCGGCCGCAACGCAGGGCAGACGGGACGCCCGCCCCACGTCGCCCCGGTCGCCGGTCCGCACGCCGCGGGCCACCGCGAACCTGCCCCGGCGGCTCGACGGCCGCACACTATCGGCATCACGGCTGGCTTACGCTTTGCCCCGGATGATCGAAACGACCGAAGCCTCGGCGCGCAGGTATTTGGCGGCCACCGCCCGGACGTCGTCCAAGGTCACCGCCTCGTAGCGTTGGTCTTCGGTCTGGGAGTGCCGGTAGCCCAGTCCGTAGAGCTCGTCCAGTGCCGTGCTCAGCGCGAAGCCTCCAAGGTCCTGCCGGGCAATCTTCCGTTGGCCGATGATCTTGGCCTTGGCCCGGGTCAGTTCTTCCGGTGTGAGGCCGTCCCGGGCCAGGGCGGCGGCCTGGGCGCGCAATTCCGCCTCCACCAGGTCGGCCTTCTCCGGGGCCGTGCCGCAGTAGAAGGCAAAGAAGCCGGGCGTGCGGCCGAGGAAGTTGGTCGCGCTGACGTAGTAGGCGAGGCCCAGCTCGTCGCGAATGCGCAGGAACAGGCGTGAGCCCATATCGGAACAGGCCTCCTGGATGAGCTCCAGGGCGCAGCGGTCGGCGGCGTCAAAGGTCGAGCCCGGGAAGCCCAGCGCGACGACGGCCTGCTCCTTGTCGCGGGCTTCGTCGAAGCGGCTTTCGCGCCGGACCGGCTGGGCGTTCAGCGCGCCGAAGAGTTGGCCGCGCTGCCAGTTGGCCAGCGCCACTTCCAGGGCCCCGCGCACGGCTTCGGCATGGACGTCGCCGAAGACGGCCAGCACGCCGTTGTTCGGCACCACCAGTTGCCGGTGATACGACTGGAGATCGTTGGGCGACAGGCGCCGGATGACCTCCTCGGTGCCCATCGAGTCGAGCCCGTAGCCGTTCTCGCCGAACAGGCCGCGCCGCATCGCCTTGAAGGCGCATTGCAGCAACTGGTCCCGCTGGCCGCGGATGCCGGCGAGCTGCACTTGGCGTTCCCGCTCGAACGGTTCGGCGGGGAACGTGGGCCGCAGCAGCACGTCGGTGAACAGTTGCAGGCCGGCCTCGAAATCATCGCGCATCACCTCGGCGCTGAGGCCAAAGCTGTGGTTGCCCCCGTAGGGTTCCAGGCTGCCGCCCAGGCTCTCGATCTCGGTGGCGATCTGTTCGGCGGACCGCGTCGGCGTGCCCTTCACGAGCATCCGGGACAGCAGCGACGTGATGCCCGTGTTGCGGGTCGTTTCCGCGAGCAGGCCGCCGTTGAAGGCGAGGCGGAACTCGACGAACGGCAGCCGGTGATCCTCCTTCACCAGCAGGCGCAGGCCGTTCGACAGCTCAAACTTCTGCACCGGCAGGTCGGTGGACGTTTCCACCGCGGTCACGCTCCTGGGCGCGGTGCCGTTCGGCAGCAGGGCGAAGGTGGTGCGGCCGGTGTCAGTGAGGTAGTCGTTGGCCGCGCGCCGGAGGTCTTCGGGCGTGAGGCGACGCACGGCGGCAAGGTAACGCTCGGAGAAGTTCAGGTCGTGGGTCAGCATCCAGTTGCCGCCCAAGTCTTGGGCCTGGCCTTCCATCGTCTTCCGAGTCGCCAGCGTGCCGGCGGTGAACTGTTTCACAGCCTTCGCGAGTTCCGCCGAGGAAACCCGCTCGGTCTTCACGCGTTCGACCTCGGCGAGCATCGCGTCCCGGGCTGCGGCAAACTTGTCGCCGTCGCAAACGCCGCTCAGGCCGAACAGGCCAGTCTGCCCCGGCGTATAGATCCATGCGCTGACGGAATGGGCGAGACCCGCCTTCTCCCGGACGGCCTGATACAGCCGCGAGCTGCGGCCCGAACCGAGCAGCGTCGAGAGCACGTCCAACGCCGGGGTGTCGGCGTGATGGGCGTCCGGCATGTGCCAGGCCATGTGGAAGTGCCCAAGCTCGACGGACGATTCCTCGACCACCTCGCGGGCGCTCGTCGGGCGCGGCTCCGGCGGCAGGACGTGCGCGGGCATGGGGCGCGCGCGGTTGTCGGCGTAGGCCGCCTTGATCTGACCGATGACGTCATCGGAACTGAAATCGCCGACAACCACGTAGAAGCAGTTGTTCGGGGCATATTTTTCCGCGTAGTAGCCGGCGATCTGTTCGCGGGTCAGCCGATTGAAAATGTCCGGCAGGCCGATGATCGGGAAGCGATACGGACTGCGCATGTAGGCCACCTCGAACAACCGGCGACTGGAACGGCGGCCCGGGTCGTCGTTGCCCATGTCCATCTCGCGCCGGATCACGTCGAGCTCCTTGACCAGTTCATCGGCGGGCAGCGTGGCGTGCTGCATGATGTCGCAGAGGATGTCCACGGCGACCTTAGCCCCGGTGTTCGGCGCGCTGATGTAGTAAACGGTGCGGTCAAACGACGTGTAGGCGTTCATGTAGCCGCCCGCGGCCTGCACTGCTTGGTCGATTTCCGCGCCGGCCCGCGTCGACGTGCCCTTGAACAGCATGTGCTCCAGCACGTGCGACAGCCCCGCCCCCAGCCAGGCGCCCTCGTCGATGCTGCCGGCCCGGCACCACGCCTGGGCGCTGACCACCGGCGCGCTGTGATCCTCGCGCAGGATGATCTGCAAGCCGTTCTCGAGCGTGAAGAACTTCACTCCCGGCGGCAGCGACGGGATGGCGGACGGAGCGGCATCGGAACGGACGGAACTGGCGGACGTCATTGTGTGGCGACAAAGTAACGATTCCGCCGCCGGCTCAAAGGGGAAAGGCGGCCGCGCCCGCGAACGCTTGCCTCGCGCCGCTTCGCGCCGGACGTTTTGTCCGCCGCATGAATGCCGGATCACCACCTACGCCCTCCCCGGCCCCGCCGGCCGGCCGCGTGATCCTGCATCTCGACATGGACGCCTTCTACGCGTCGGTCGAGCAGCGCGACCGGCCTGAACTGCGGGGCCGGCCAGTGATCGTCGGCGCACCGCCGGACCAACGCGGGGTCGTGTGCGCGGCCAGCTACGAAGCCCGCAAGTTCGGCGTCCGCTCCGCCCTGCCCAGCCGGACGGCCGGCCGCCTGTGCCCGGACGGCGTGTTCGTCCGCCCCCGGATGGACGACTACCGGAACGAGTCGCGGGAAATCTTCCGGCTGGTCGCGGCGACCGGCGTGGTCGTGGAGCAGGTCTCGGTCGATGAGGCTTACCTGGAAGCCACGGAGATGGTTCCCCGCCACCTGCGGAACGAGCCCGACGCGGCGCTGGACTGGGCGCTGCCGCTGGCCGAGGAACTGAAGCGCGAGATCCGCGGCCAACGCGGGCTGACGGCCAGCATCGGCATCGCCGCCAACAAGCTGCTGGCGAAGCTCGGCAGCGACTTCCGGAAGCCGGATGGGCTCATGCTGATCCACGAACGCGAGAAGATCCCGTTTCTCCGGCCGCTGCCGGTGCGGACGCTCCACGGCGTCGGCAAGGTGACCGAGGAAGCCCTCGTCGGCGCGGGCCTCAAGACCATCGGCGACCTTCAGGATTATCCCGGCGACCTCCGGCATCTCGTCGGCTCGTGGGGACCGGTGCTGAAACGCTTTGCCGTGGGCGAGGACGACCGACCGCTGGAGATCGGCGACGAGATCAAGAGCATCAGCAGCGAAACCACGTTCGACCGCGACACGGCGGACCGACCGACGTTGCGGGCCACCCTGCGGGAACACGCGGACGACATCACCCGCCGGCTCCAGCGTCGCCGGCTCTGCGCCAAGACGGTGCAGGTCAAAGTCCGCTACGGCGATTTCACGACGCTGACGCGCCAGTTCAGCGTTGAGGAACCGCTCACCGAAGCCCGGGACGTTTACCGGCTGGGCTGCTGGCTGCTCGCGCAGCATCGGCTGGTGTCCCGGCCGTTGCGATTGCTGGGCCTGGGCGTCAGCGGCCTGGCGCCGGCAGAGGCGGTGCAACTTCGGTTGCCCTTGAATTAGCCCGGGCGAGGAAACCCCGCTGATGTTTCGCCCAAGTAGGCGCGGAAAGCCTGCTCCACATCATCCAGTCCGCCGTCGACGCTCATGGAACCGAAGATCGCGAAGCAGTCGAGGTGGACCAGGGCGTTGAAGTTTGCATCCAGCATCTCGATCGTGCCGAGGCGCTCGCGGAAGCACCGGTTCAGGGTCGCCACGTCGTCGTAGACCGCGGCGAGGCCGGAGAGTTCCCAGTCCGGCGTGAGCCCCCGACGATGGCGGAAGTATTGGGCGAGCAAATAGGTGCTGACCGCCCGGACCAACGTCTCGTCCAAGGTCGCAAAGGGCAGGTGCGTGGCCACCATCGGGCGTAGCTTGTCCATGATCGGACAGCCGCTCGTGACCATGACGATCCCCATCAGCGAGCTGATGCCGCCCTGGACCGCCACGCGCCGGTGGTAGTTGCGGGCCTCGGTGCGGATGGTGACGTCCGCCTCCTCGTGCGAGAGGCAGTCCTTAAACTCCGCGATGACGCCGGCCAGGTTGGCCGCGACGGGACACAGCGGATGGTCCGCCGGCCTAAGCGGACAATGCCGGCACTGGTGATTTTCCAGGCGCGTCCACGCCGGCGGCGGCTGGTCGTTCGCGGTCGGCCGGAGCTGGAAGTCGGGCAACCGCAGGACGAGTTCGAACTCGCGGACGGTGCCGTCCTGGAGCCGGAATTCGTAGCGCAGGTGTTTGGTTCCGCTGTCTTCGGCCATGCGAGCGTTCAGTCGCCCCAGAGCCTTGCCTGGAAGCCGCGGGGCGACGGCTTCACAAGGGAGATGACGGGTGAAAACTCCCCGGACTTGAGCGGGAATAATCCCCAAAGGCGCAGGAAGCGCAGAACGGGCAATCTGGAAAACAGGAAAGCAGGAAAAGCCGCCAGTCGGTTTCCGGCTTTCCTGCTTTCGGATTCTCCTTTGCACCCCGCTCTTGTGCCCCGCGCTCCGTGCTTGCTGGTTTCACGCCCCTTCCTAAACGCATTTGAGCCAAGGCCACCCGGCCTTGGCTCAGTGCTATGAAGGCCCCCGATCCACACGGACCGGGGGAATCGAGAAATTCAAATCGGCTACTTGATCACCTGCTGCCACTGGTTTTCGCGGGCCTGCCGGGCTGCCTTGAGCGCGCCCAGGGCGACGAACTCCTTGTAACGCTCGCCGGCCAGCCGGACGCAGGGCTGTTCATAGCCCTCTTCCGCCAGGAGGCGCTGGAGTTCGACATCGAGGCCGCGAATCCGGCTGCCGCCACCGGTCAGGACGATGTTCTGCATGAGCTCGCCGACGCTGTCGGACGAGGCCCGGGAAATCAGCTCCTTCACGGTGGCGAGAATCACGTTCAGCAGTTCGCCGCACGCGGTGCCGAGCTGCTCCGTGATGTCGAGTTTGCGGGCCTTGCCGTTGACCATCACGGTCGCGACGATCGGGCCGGCCGGTTTGCCCACGAACGAGAACTGTTCCTTCATCTCGCGGATCTTGATCGGGGACAGCTCGCAGTCGGGATAAGTCTTGCGGATGGCATCGTAGAACAGGCCATCGACCCGGTCGCCGGCGAAGGCCAGCGAGATCTGGTCGTCCGCGGTGGGGTAATAGCCCTGCACCATGCAAACGTCCGTCGTGCCGCCGCCGATGTCGACGAAGAGGGAGTTGCGGACCGGATCAACGTAGCTGGCGTCATTCAGGCGCGTCTCGTCGCGGAAACCGAGGGCCGCGAGGAAGGGCTCGGGCACCAGGAGCACGCGGTCGAACAGGCCGGCGACGCATTGGCGGACATTCTCGCGGGCGGCGCTGTCGGCGTTGGCCGGCACCCCGATCACGGAACGGATTTCCGTCCCCGTCGGCGTGGCCATG
>JBIIUN010000294.1:0-6660 GCA_044339945.1 Kapaibacterium sp. (SeqCode) | reverse complement strand
ATGATCTCGGCATCCACCAGGTTTTTGGCGCAACCCAAGGAAATCAGACCCACGCGACGGGGGGCGGGGGCAACCGCGGGGGCGGCTTTCGGCACTTTCATGGACGGGCAAAGTAGCCCGCGGGCGGCCCGGTGAGCAATGCCACTGTGGGAAACGCCGCCATTTTGCCCGAAAAATGCCACCACAAGCCAACCGGCCGGTGGCCTTGACTAAAGGATGGCCGGTTCGGATAGTCCGCCGCTTGTTCGTAACCCCCGGCCACTCCGGGGGAACTTTGTTTTATGCCTACTTCGAAAGAGAAGAAGACCGCTGCCAAGGTGCCCGCCAAGAAGGGGGCAGCTCCGGCTGCAGCCCCGGCCAAGGCCGTTGCCCCGAAAGTTGCCGCCCCCCAAGCCGCCCCCAAGGCAGAAGCTCCTTCGAAGAAACCCAAGGTTGCCCCCGCCGCGCCCCCCCGGACCACCAAGGCCGGCAAGTCCGGCGCGCCCGCCGGCAAGGAAGGAGGCGGTCCGCCGACCGGTCCCGCAACGCCGGGGGCCGCGGAAGGCATCGACCCCAGCACCGTCAGCGCGTTCAAGAGCTCATCCGGAGCCGACCTGACGGAAAAGATCAAGGAACTCGTCCGGCTCGCCCAGGAGCAAGGCTACCTGACCTACGGGGACATCAACGACGCCCTGCCGGACAACTTGGTCACGGCCGAGGACCTCGACGAGATCTACATCAAGCTGCGTAACCTGGAGATCGACATTGTCGACCAGGCCGAAGTGGACCGGCCCAAGCCGGCTGAACAGGAGGAGGAGCAACCCGACGACAAGGCCCGCCTCGACATCCTGGACGATCCGGTTCGGATGTATCTGAAGCAGATGGGCCAGGTGCCGCTGCTGACCCGCGAGCAGGAGGTCGAGATTTCCAAGCGCATCGAGGACAACGAAAACGAGGTCAAGCGCATCATCTACAGCTTCGGTTTCTCCGGGAAGGAGCACATCGCGCTGGCCGAGAAGCTGATTTCCGAGCCCCCGAAGGAACGCTTCGACCGGGTGATCGTCGACAAGAAGATCGAGACCCGCGACGAGCATCTCAAGGCCCTCCGCAAGCTCGTGAAGGACGTCCGCGCCATCGACCAGCAGGTCGATGCCAAGTGGGCGGAGCTCAACGAGGCCGGCAGCGCGTCCAAGCGCGAGAAGGTGCTCGTCGAATACAAGAAGATCGACGAGAAGCTCCAGAAGTCGTTCCCGAAGTTCTACTACAAGCAGAAGGTCATCGAGGAAATGTGCCTCGTCGCGGACAACATCCACGACAAGTTCCACACCAGCCTCAACACGATCCAGCAGCTCCAGCCGCAGAAGAAGGCGGCCCCGGTCCAGGCGATCATCCACGCCGAGGAGCAGAAGTCCCGCGCACTGGAGCAGTTCGTGCGCATGACCTGCCAGGAGTATCTGGACGCCTTCAAGAGCCTGAAGAACTTCGAGCGCAAGGCGCTCCAGGCGAAGACCGAGATGGTGGAGGCCAATCTCCGCCTCGTGATTTCCATCGCGAAGAAATACACGAACCGCGGCCTGTCGTTCCTCGACCTCATCCAAGAGGGCAACATGGGCCTGATGAAGGCGGTCGAGAAGTTCGAGTATCGCCGCGGCTACAAGTTCTCCACCTACGCGACGTGGTGGATCCGCCAGGCGATCACCCGCTCCATCGCCGACCAGGCGCGGACCATCCGTATCCCGGTCCACATGATCGAGACGATCAACAAGCTGATGCGCGTGCAGAAGCAGTTGATCCAGGACTTCGGCCGCGAGCCGACCCCCGAGGAAATCGCGGACGAGATGCAGATGCCGGTGGACCGCGTCCGCGCCGTCCTGAAGATGGCCCAGCAGCCGATCTCGCTGCAAAGCCCGGTCGGCGACAGCGACGACACGAACTTCGGCGACTTCATCGAGGACAAGTCCGCGGAGAATCCGTCGGACATGACCAGCTACGCGCTGCTCAAGGAGCGTCTGGCCGACGTGCTCGACTCGCTCACCGAACGCGAACGCAAGGTGCTGGAACTCCGTTTCGGCCTGACCGACGGCTACAGCCGCACGCTCGAGGAGGTCGGCAAACAGTTCAAGGTGACCCGCGAACGTATCCGTCAGATCGAAGCCAAGGCGCTCCGCAAGATGCGCCACCCCACCCGGCTCCGGCAGCTCCACGGCTTCCTCGAAGGCGAGGAAGCGCTGGTCTAGCCCGCTTCAAGAAAAGCCCCGCTTCGGCGGGGCTTTTTGTTTGGTGTCGGGCGGCGAAAAGCTGTTGCGGGCGACCTACCCGCTCCACACCTTCCGCGGCACATGAACGTCTTCGTCACCGGCGGCGCCGGTTACATCGGTTCCGTTTTCGTGGAGGAAGCCTGCAACGCCGGGCATCAGGTGACTGTCTTCGACAACCTCACCGAGGGGCACCGCTCCGCCGTCGATTCGCGGGCCCGGTTCGTTCAGGGCGACCTCGCCGAACGCGACCGCTTGGCCGCCGTGGTCAAGGAGGCCGGGGCGGAAGCCGTCATCCACTTCGCCGCCAGCGCGCTGGTGGGCGAGTCCATGACCAACCCGTCGAAGTATTTCCGGAACAACGTCGCCAACGGCGTGAACCTGCTCGACGCCGCGGTCGGGGCGGGCGTGAAGAAGTTCGTCTTCAGCTCGACCTGCGCGACCTACGGACCGCCCGACCGGGTGCCGATGGACGAGACGCTGCCGCAACGGCCGATCAATCCCTACGGCGAGTCCAAGCTCATGTTCGAGCAGGTGCTGAAGTGGTATCGGGAACTGCACGGACTCGACTTCGTCGCCTTCCGCTACTTCAACGCGGCAGGGGCCAGCGCGCAGTTCGGCGAGCACCATCGGATCGAGACCCACCTCATCCCGAATGTCCTCAAGGTCGCCCTCGGCCAGAAGGATCAGGTGGACATTCTCGGCACCGACTACCCGACGCCCGACGGCACCTGCATCCGCGATTACATCCACATCGCCGACCTCGCCCAGGCCCATCTGCTGGCGCTCGCGCCGGGCCAGAGCGGCTTCTTCAACCTCGGCAACGGCGAAGGCTTTTCCGTCCGCGAAGTCATCGCCACCTGCGAGCAGGTCTCCGGGAAAAAGATCCCGGCCATCGAAAAACCCCGCCGCGCCGGCGATCCGCCGCGGCTCATCGCCAGCGCCGGCAAGGCGCTCATGCAGCTCGGCTGGAAGCCCCGGTTTGCCCGCATCGAGGACATCGTTGCGACCGCCTGGGCCTGGCATCTTAAGAATCCGAACGGCTACCGCGACTGAGTCCTTCCCCAGCACTGCATGAATCCCCTGCCCTTCCTTGCCGGTTTTTGCCTCGCGGCGACGACCTTGGTCCAAGCCGCCGACCCCGTTGAATTCCAGGCCGCCCGTTCCGTGCACCTCGGCTACCCCGCCCCCGAGGGCGAACTGTTCTACACCGAGATGGCCGTCGAGCAGTCGGTCAACGGCAGCTACTTCATGGCCGCCGGCTGGAACACCGGTTACTTCGGCGTCCAGCAACTCGGCTCGCCCTCGAACAAGGTCGTCATCTTCTCGGTCTGGGATCCCACCACCGGCGACGATCCCAACTCCGTGAAGGGTGAAGACCGCGTGGAATTGCTCCACGAAGGCGAGGGCGTCCGCATCAAGCGTTTCGGCGGCGAAGGCACCGGCGGCCAGTGCATGGCGCCGTTCGCCTGGAAACTGGGCGAGACCAACCGCTTCGCCCTCCGCGGCGAGGTGCAGGACAAGAAGACGGCCTACACCGCGTGGGTCTGGCGTCACGACCGGCAGGATTGGTGGAAGCTCGCCACGTTCCGCACGCGGACCGGCGGCAAGCCGCTTTCGGGTTACTACTCGTTCGTCGAGGATTTCCGCCGGGACAAGAAGAGCGTCCACGAGACCCGCCGCGCCCGGTTCGGCAACGGCTGGCTCCGCACCACCAAGGGCGAATGGGTGTCGCTGAACCGCGCCCGGTTCACCGCCTCGGGCGCCGAATGGGAGTCCAAGGACAACATCGACGCCGGCCTCGCCGACGGCTGGTTCTACCTGTCCACCGGCGGCGCCATCACGAAGTCCCGGGAATTGCGTTCGCTGATGGAACTGCCGCCGCCCGTGGCGTTGCCCGACCTTGGCCTGGCGAAGTGATTCGATGTGGGTGACGGCCGGCGCTAACGCCGCCCCAAATCGCCGACCTCCCGCCTTGGCCCCGGGGTCGCTTCCCCGTTTACTCCGCCCGTGATTTCGCTGGCCGAAGATGCTGCCGCCCCCGCCGACCTGGTCCGGCAGGTAGCGGAGATCTTTTCCGCCACCGGCGTCTTCTCGCAGGCCAAGAACTTCGAGTTCCGCCCCCAGCAGCAAGCGATGGCGGTCGCCGTCGCCCGGGCGCTGGTGGGCGAGGAACACCTGCTCGTCGAGGCTGGCACGGGCGTCGGCAAGAGCTTCGCCTACCTGGTGCCGGCCATCCTGTTCGCCGTCGCCAAGAAGAAGAAGGCGATCATCTGCACGCACACGATCAACCTCCAGGAGCAGTTGGTGGAAAAGGACCTCCCGCTGCTCGCGCGGGTGCTGCCGGTATCCTTCGAATACACGATGCTGAAGGGCCGGCAAAATTACCTCTGCACGCGCCGGCTCCAGAAGGCCATGCAGCAGGCCGACTCCCTGTTCACTTCGCCCGAGGTCGCGGAGCTCAAGCGGATCTGGGAGTGGGCGCAGGAGACGACCGACGGTTCGCTCAGTGACTTCGGCGAGGAACCCGATCCCAAGGTCTGGGAACACGTCTGCTCCGAACGTGGCCTCTGCACGCCCAAGAAGTGCGGCGCCGCCAGCGACCTCGCCAAGGCCGGGCACCTCTGCTTCTTCCAGCGCGCCCGCCAACGCATCCTCAGCGCCGACGTGCTGGTGCTGAACCACACCCTGTTCTTCACCCTGCTGAACGGCGTGGACGAGGAGCAGGAAGGCGGCGTCCTGTTCAAGAACGACTTCGTCATCTTCGACGAGGCGCACACGGTCGAGCAGGTCGCGGCCCGGCACATCGGCGTCAGCGTCAGCAGCGGCGGCGTGCGTTACGCGTTGCAGCGGCTCTGGAATCCGCGCACCGAGAAGGGCCTGCTGTCGGTCCTGCGCAAGGGCGACTCCGTGAAGGCCGTCGCCGACGTCCTGCGGCAGAGCGACGACTTTTTCCTCAAGGTCGAGGAAGCCTGCGAGAAGCTTGCCCAGGCCGGGGCTCCGGAGTCCGGTGACCGGGTGGCCGACGACTCAACCCGCAGCCCGAAACCCGAAACCCGGGCCTGGAAGGAGCTGCGCATCCGCCGGCCGGACCTGGTGGAAGACAACGTCACGCTCGCCCTCCAGCGCCTCCGGGAACAAATCACCGAACTCGTCGGCGCCACGGAGGACAAGGAGACCGGCGAGGAGCTGCTCGAGTGCAACCGCCGGATCGGCGAACTCCGGCTCGCGGTGCAGACCTTCCTCCGGCAGGAAGCCGAGGAGCACGTCTATTGGGTCGAGCGCGGCGGCCGCACCCAGCGCAATCTCACCCTCAACGCCGCGCCGGTCGATGTTGCCGACTACCTGCGCGAACGCCTGTTCGGCAAGCAGACCAGCGTGGTGATGACCAGCGCGACGCTCGCGGTGAAGGCCGCGGCCGACGGGCCCGCGGGCAGTTCCGGCGCCGAGGACGCCACCGGTCCGAACCGGCTTCCGCGGACCGACAACCGGAGCCCCGGGCGCGGTTCCCCGCTCGACTACGTCGCCAAACGCGTCGGCGGCGAACGCGCGGAAAAACTCCAGGTCGGCTCGCCGTTCGATTACCCGCGGCAGATGCGGATCTTCGTCGCCGGCAAGATGCCGGACCCGCGCGACGCCGGCTACGAGGACGCGCTGGTCCACTGGATCGAGCACTTCGTGAAGCAGACGCACGGCAAGGCCTTCGTGCTCTTCACCAACACCCGCCTGATGCAGCAGGTCGCCGGCCGCATGGAACGCTTCTTCGCCCGCCTCGGGCTTGAATGCTACGTGCAGGGCACCGGCACCCCGCGTTCGGCCATGCTGGAGAAGTTCAAGGAGAACGTGGACTCGGTCCTCTTCGGCACCGATTCCTTCTGGCAGGGCGTGGACGTTCCCGGAGAGGCCCTGAGCAACGTCATCATCACGCGCCTGCCGTTCGCGGTGCCCGACCACCCGCTGGTCGAAGCCCGGCTGGAACGCATCGAAGCCCGCGGCGGCAACGCCTTCTTCGAGTTCAGCCTGCCCGAGGCCGTGCTGAAGTTCCGCCAGGGCGTCGGCCGGTTGATCCGCACCGCGAGCGATTCCGGCATCGTGGTGGTGCTCGATAATCGCGTGCTCACCAAGCGCTACGGCCAGCAGTTCCTCGACGCGATCCCGAAGTGTCCGGTCGAGGTGGTGTGAGTCCGGGTGGTCGCAATCGCTGGCAGGACTGCCTGCTTCGCCCGTCCTACTGCGCCTTCCAATCCACGCCCACGCTCAGCACGGCCCCGAAGCGGTTCTTGTAGAACAGTTGCCGGTGCTGCACGCCGAACTCGTGGACCAGCTTGGTCAGTTTCACGTCGAAGCAGCAGTATTCCGCGATCTCCAGCATCTTCCCCTGCTTGAACCATTCCAACGCCTGCAACCCCTCGCTGGTCTTGCCCAG
>JBIIUN010000293.1:0-6685 GCA_044339945.1 Kapaibacterium sp. (SeqCode) | reverse complement strand
ACCGCCCCGACCGTGACGGTCGACAAGCACAAGGTGCTGGAGATCCTCGTGAACCTGATCACCAACGCCCGGCACGCGGTATGCGACGCGGCCCGGCCCGACCGCAAGATCCGGGTCCGCGTGGCCCAGACGTGCAACCGGCGGGTCAGCGTCGAGGTCCAGGACAACGGCGTGGGCATTCCCCAGGAAAACCTCGTGCGCATCTTTCAGCACGGCTTCACGACCAAGAAGAACGGCCACGGTTTCGGCCTCCACAGCGGGGCGCTCGCCGCCCGGCAGATGGGCGGCAGCCTGACCGTGAACTCCGAAGGCCCGGGCCAGGGCGCCACCTTCAAGCTGGAACTGCCGATCGGCGAGACCAAGCCCGCCCCGAACTGAAATCCCCCGGCCGCGCCGGCCCCACTTCCCCGCCACCATGAGCTTCCAGAAATCCTGCCGCATCCTGATCGTGGACGATTCCCCCCGCATCCATGAGGACTTCCTCAAGGTCCTGGGGGCCGACCCGGGCGCGGCAAGCGAGACCGCTGCCTTGGAGTCGCAACTCTTTGGCGACGAACCGAAGCCGACCAGCGAAGGGGCGCTGAAGTTCGACATAGATTCGGCGCTGCAGGGCGAACAGGCGCTGGAAATGGTGAAGCGGGCCGAGGAGCTGGCGCAGCCGTATTCGGTCGCCTTCGTGGACGGACGAATGCCCCCCGGCTGGGATGGCCTGGAGACAATCGAACACCTGCAACGGGTTTCGCCGGACTTGCAGGTGGTCTTCTGCACCGCCTATTCCGACCATACGTGGCAGGAGATCCTCGACCGCGTGGGCAAGAACGACAGCTTCGTGGTCCTCAAGAAGCCCTTCGACAACCTCGAGGTGCAGCAATTGGCCCAGACGCTCTCCCGGAAATGGTTGCTGGCCCGGATGGTCAACAGCCACCTCGACCGCCTGGATAGTCAGGTGGGCCAGCGCAGCGCGGAGTTGAAATCGGCCAACGCGGACCTGGCCCGGGAGATGAACGAACGCCTTCAGGCTGAGGCCCAGTCGCAGGAGCTGGTCGAGCGCTTCGTGAAGGTGTTCGACGCCAACCCGATGCCGATGTCCATCCTGTCCACCAAGGACCTGAAGTATCGCGAGGTGAACGAAGGCTTCCTGCGGCTGTTCGGCCTGCAACGGGACCAAGTCATCAACCGCACGCCGGCGGACCTCGGCGTCTGCCATCAGGAACAGCTCCGGGAAAGCGTGCTGCAACCCTTGCTCGCCGGGGACACGGTGCGGGAACGGCAGCTCAAGTTCTGGCACCGGGGCGGGCACGCCCGCATCGCCGAGGTTTCCGCCGACCTCCTGGAATTCGGCGACGAAACCTGCGTGCTGATGGTCACCCAGGACATCACCGCGCGGCTGGCGCTCGAAAGCCAGCTCCGGCAGGCCCAGAAGCTGGAGGCCGTCGGCCAGCTCTCCGCGGGCATCGCCCATGATTTCAACAACCTCGTGACCATCATCATGGGCCACGCGGAACTCCAGTTGGCCACCGCCCAACTGACGCCGGATCTCAGCGCCTCGCTGCACCAGATCAACGCCGCCGCCCAGCGCGCCGCGGGATTGACCCGGCAACTGCTCTCCTTCAGCCGACGCGAACCGGGCACGACCGAGGCGCTGTCGCTCAATACGCTCATCGATTCCGTGGCCCAGATGCTCGCCCGCCTGCTCGGCGAACACATCGAGCTTCAAGTGACCTGCCCGGTGGACCTGCCGCTGGTCGAGGCCAACGGCGGCGAGCTCGAACAGGTTCTGATCAATCTGGCGGTCAATAGCCGCGACGCCATGCCCAAGGGCGGCCGCCTGCGGATGGCCGCCACCGCCGTCCGGGTCGATGCCGGCTGGGCCAGCCGCAATGCCGAGGCGCGCGAAGGAGCGTTCGTGTGCCTCAGCGTCATGGATCAGGGCACCGGCATGGATGCGGCCACGCTCAAGCGTATCTTCGAACCCTTCTTCACCACCAAGCCGCCCGGCAAGGGCACCGGCATGGGCCTGGCCTCGGTGTTCGGCATCATCCGCCAGCATAGCGGCTGGATCGAGGTGGAGTCCGAGGTGGGCAAGGGCACGACGTTCAGAATCTTCCTGCCGGTCAGCGAACGGAAGGCCGAGGCGGCGAAGACGGTCGCCAAGAACGGCCCGGCCAATGCCGCCGGGGCGACCATTCTGCTGGTCGAGGATGAGGAGGAACTGCGGACGCTCGCGCGGCGTTTGCTCAGCCGGAATGGCTTCACCGTGCTGGAGGCCCACGACGGTCCCGGCGCGCTCAACGTCTGCCGGGAACGGCACGGCAAGATCGACGTGGTGCTCACCGACGTCGTGATGCCCGGCGGCCTCTCCGGCATCGAATTGGCCGAGCAACTGCGCGCCGAACAGCCCGCGCTGCGGGTGGTGTTCACCAGCGGCCATAGCGAGGACCTGCTGAATTCCCAGGGCACCTTCGCCGAGGGCGTGAACTTCATCCAGAAGCCCTTCACCCTCAGTTCGCTGCTGCACACCCTGCACCGGGTGCTGGCGACGAAATCCTAGGCGGTCAGCCCGGAACCGGGCAGTCACCGTGGTGAAGGGCGACGGCCTCGCGAACCCGGCGGCTCCACGCCAGGAACAGCTCGCGGGCCGTTTCGGTCGCGGCCTCCTCCGGCACCCGTTCCTCAATCACCACCGCGGCGGGCAGCCAGTCCACGGCCAGGTGGCGTTCCGGTTCCGCCAGGCGGACCGGCCGGAGAAACGCATCCATTTCCACATGCATGCGGCCGGGCGTCTCCACGTAGGCGCCCTCGGCGGCGGCGACCACCTCGAAGGAGCCGAAGCCGGTCGGAATCTCATCCAGAGTCTGGCGGAACGATGTGCGATGGGTCATGGCGGGTGTTTCCTCTGCGCGGTTCCGGCAGTCAGTGCCGGACTACCGAAGCAATCCCGATGGCCACGCGAGAATCCGGTTCCGGGTCCAGCCTAACGGCCTCGACGCCCCGGAGATGCCGGTGACAGTTCACGCAGCTCACGGTCAGTCGAAAATACGCGACCGAAGCCGCGTCGGCGCTGCCCTTTTGGGCGGCCTTGTCCAAGGCCTCGGCGGACCGGATGAAATCCGTGGTGAACCGCTCGTATTCCTGGGTTGAGCGGACCTTCCATTCACTGGCTTTGGCCAATTGGATCAGCCGGTTGGCATTCGTCGCCACCAGCGGGAAATTCTCCGTCGTGATCCCTTCCAGCACGCCTTGGGCATAGTGCAGCTTGAACCGCATCATGTCCTTCAACGCCGGTTCGGCGGCGCTCAAGGCAAATCCGGCAAGGAAGGTTCCGACCCCAATCCAGCGGGTGATCCGCCGCCGGCTTCCAAAGTTAACATTCATGGCTTGGACCGAAGCGTCGTGCCGAAAGATCCGGAGCGCTCCTCGTCGCTTGTGGAGTTGCAACCGCGGATTGGGAACCCGGGCGCCTGCGCATCGTTTAACCGAGGCTGAGCCGGCAGGCGGAGCCCCCGCGGTAGCCGCCGCCGTGAGTCGGTGGAAGTCCCATCCCGCCGACCGGCACACCCACGGACTTACGTCCGCGGCTACGGAGCGAATCCGTCCCGCTGGCCACGACGAAAAGATCCGCCAGCGCCCGGGTGGGTCGGCTCATCCGGTTTGGAATCAAGGCGTCGGGCGTGTTAGCGTTGTCCGCGTGCCCTCCCTGCCGCGCAATACTCCCGCACCGGGCTGCGTTTGGGTCGGTTGGTGTCTCCTGCTCGCGGTGTTTGCCGGGGCGAGCTGCGCGGCGCGGGCGGGGGCTGCCCTGTTCACCCATCCGGCCGCGGACACGAGTTTTGTGTTGGATGCGGAGGGCCAGCTCTGGGCCTGGGGTGACAACACCGATGGCGCGCTCGGTGACGGCACCCGCGAATCCCGCGCCCAACCCCGGGCGGTGACTGCCCCGGGAGTGACCCGCTGGCGAACCGCGGCGCCGGGCCGAAGAGTGCTGGCGGTCGACCAGGACAGCAGGCTCTGGGCCTGGGGTTTCGGTCGGCAGGGCGGGCCGGAACGCCCGGCGCTCGTCAGTCCGCCGAACGTCCGATGGGCAACCGCGGCGGGGCTTCCCGGGCTCGACGTCAACCTGTTGATCACCGAGGCGGGCGAGGTGTGGCGGTGGGAGTTTGTCGGCAAAAGCTGGACGTCCCCGGGTGGTTTTCCGGGTTACATTCTGGGATCGGTTGATGTTCCCGGGGCGGTGGGTGCCGCGCGAAGGGTCGTCTCCGGGGAAAGTCACGCGTTGCTCCTGACCGGGTCCGGGCAGCTTTTCGCCTACGGGTCCAACCACCTGGCCCAATGCGGGCCGGCCGTTGCCTCCGGTTTTGCCGCGGCCTGGACGCCGGTGCCGGCGCCAGAACCGGCGCGGCGCTGGGTGGACGTGGCGGGCGGCGCCGACACGAGCTTCGGCCGGCTCAGCAACGGCGAGTGGTATTTCTGGGGCGCGGCCTTCGTGCACGGCTCCAACGGCGTGGCGACCGTCGCCACGCGCGAGCCCACCCGGATCCGGCGGCCCAGGGATGTCGCCACCTGGGAACAGGTCGTCGCCGGCCGTTCGTTCCTCCTCCTTCGGGCCGAAGGCGGCCGGGCTTATGGGCTGGGCGACAACGTCTTTGGTGCCCTCGCCTATCCCTGGCAGCGCCAATGGAGCCTCAGTTACACCAACGAACCCCGCCGCGTCTTCGCGGTCGGACCCCAAACCAACCGGGTCGCGGAGCTCGCCGCCGGACTCAACCATGCGCTGGCGCTCGATGAGCGGGGGGAGCTCTACACTTGGGGCAACAACGCCGCGGGTCAGCTCGGGCGCGCGGCCGTCGGCGACGCCTGGCAACCGGCCCGGGTCCGCGGTGAGCACCCGCCGTTCTCGCCGGCGGCGGACCCGTTGCCGGAACTCGAGTGGGTTCCGCTCCAACCGACCTTGGTGAGCCCCCTCCTCGCCGGCCAGCCGGGTCAGGCCGCGCAGTTCCAGATTCGGCGGCGCCGGGATCTTGAGTTTCCCCTTTCCATCCGGCTCGAACCGACGAGCGAACACAGCCTGCCAGGATTGCCTTGGGACCAGGTGAGGGGCCTGGGGAACCTGAACCTGGCCCCGTTGGAATCGCTCCTGCCGATCACCCTGACCGCCGGTCCTTACGGCGGAGCCGCGGTGTCGGCCTCGCTCCGGCTCCGGGCTGTCGCCCCGCCGTGGGTGGTCTGGCCGGGCGGCAACACGACTCCGTTGAACGTGAGTTTCCCCCGGCAATGGAGCCGACCGCCGACGGCCCGGCTGATGTTTCCCGCCGGTCCCGTGCTCCGGTCGGCGCAGACGAACCTGCTCTCCCTGGGCTGCTACGATCCGGATGGCTGGGTCAGCTCGGTCCAGTTGATGGCCAACTGCCGGGGTTGCGCCCCCAGGGAAGCGATCTTCGACCTGAAGTTTCGCCGGGGGATCGCGGGCCTCACCAACTGGATGACCCTGCCGTGGGTTCCCCGCGCCGGGGAATTTCCCGCCGGGAGCAATATGGTGCAGTTCTCGGCTCTGTTGCAGGACAATGCCGGGGCGGTGGTCACCCAGTTCCTGGGCCAAGCCAGCTTCCGCGGAGACCCGGGCTTCCGGGCGAGTTGGGACGTGGCCGGTCCGATCGTGGAACCGGCGGCCCCGGTCGGCGTCCGGATCGAACAGTTGATTCCGGACGTGGTGGTCGTCGACGCGCGGCTGGCGCTGTTCGACGCCAACGGCGGTGCCCACGGGACTTATCCCCTGACCCAGGTGCCCGGTGACAACCCCATACCGTTTCCCGCGACTGGTTCCTACTCCGGCCGGGTGAGGATCGAGACCGCGACCGGCCGCGAGGAGTTCGCGTTGCCCCTGCTGAGCCGCCGGCCGGCGGACGGATTGCCCTACGTTTCGCTCGAGGCGACCACCCCGTCTGCCTTCGAAGGCGGGGCGGTCGGCGCCTTCCGCGTGGCCCGCTTCGGCGGTGACCTGAGCCGGCCCCTGACCGTCCGGTTACGCGTGGGAACGGTCTCGCCCGCGACCCTGCCGACGCCGCGGCGGGACGACGCGCCGGCCGCTTCCGCCGAACTCGACTACGAACGTCTGCCGGCCACCGTGACCTTGCCGGTCGGTGTCCCGGACCTGAGCCTGCCCGTGCGGCCGGTCGACGATTCGCTGGCCGAGGGAAACGAGGGCGTCCGCCTCGTGCTGGTCCCCGACTTCACCGCCTACCATCCCTTCCCCGAACGCTCCGAGGCGTTGGTTGTCATCCACGACGACGAGCGGCTGCCGCGGCCCAAGGTCGAAATCAGCCGTCCGGAGGCGGCGTCCGTCCACCCGGCCGGCCAGCCGCTCGAGGTGGTGATTCGAACCGTCACGGAACCCGGAACCCAGGTGGTTGAACGCGAACTCTTCGCCGACGGCCAATCGGTCGGTGATCGGTCCACACTCCCGGCCCCGTTGCCGGTCGGGCCCATGGTTTTGCAGGGTCGGGTCACCGATTCCTTCGGCCAGGTGGCTTGGTCCGAACCGCTGACTGTCGAGGTGGTCCCCGAGCTGCGCCTGCGCGGGCGCGAGGCCCGGGCCGACGGCACCGAAATGTGGCGGGTGGAAGCCGCCCCGGACTTCCAGGAACTCCGCCTCGAAGCCGCGCCGAACCTGGGTGACTGGCAGCCCGGT
>JBIIUN010000292.1:0-6688 GCA_044339945.1 Kapaibacterium sp. (SeqCode) | reverse complement strand
CGGACACACGTGAGCAACGGCGGCACATTCCCGACGACCCACTGGACTGTCCTGGGCGACGCGGCGGACACCCGTTCGCCCGGCCAGGCGGTCGCCTTGGAGTCCCTGTGCCGGGCCTACTGGACGCCCGTCCACGCCTACGTCGCGACGCTCACCGGTTCGCCGGACCGCGCGGAGGATCTCACCCAGAGTTTCTTCGCCCACCTGCTCGAAAACCGCGCCCTGGCCGCCGCCCAGCGCGAACGTGGCCGGTTCCGCACCTTCCTGCTCGCCAGCCTGCGCAACCACCTCGCCAACCAGCACAAGCATGCCCAGCGGCTCAAGCGCACGCCCCGCGAGGGCCTGATCCCGCTGGAAGAGCTGTCCGAGGCGGAACTCGACTCCCTCCGGCACGACGAAACGCCCGAGCGCGAGTTCGAGCGCAAGTGGGCCAAGGCCGTCGTCAACCGCGTCATGGACTGCCTCAAGGCCGAATGCGCCGCGGTCGGCCAGGCGGAGCGCTTCGACCGCTTCAAGCTCGTCCTGGCCGACGGCCCCCAGGCCGAAGCGGGGTATGCCCGAATGGCCCAGCAGCTCGGGCTCACGGATAGCGCCTTCAGGATGGCCCTCCAACGCTTCCGACAGCGTTACCGCGACCTCTTCCGCGTCGAAATCGCCAGCCAGGTCAGCGACCTCCGCGACATCGAGGAGGAAATCCGGCACGTCCTGACGATGCTGCGGGGATAGCCGGGAGGGCGGACTTTCCAGTCCGCCGCGCCGACGGGGGCGCAGGGGAACTGCGCTGCCTGCTTCTCGCACCGAGGCGCTCGCCGGCGGGCAGGAATGCCCGCCCTCCCGGCGGAAGCAATGCCCCGCTCCCCTTTTCGCATGCTCCGCGAGGCTTTGGACGGCGGGCGCAAGCGCGCGCGTTGGCGCATTGCCCCAGAGATCCACCCCGTTGGACTCCCTCTCCGCCATCCGATGGCGGAGAGGGCCGGGGAGAGGTGGCGCCCTTGCGTGATGGTCTGCCCCTCTCCCCGACCCTCTCCCCGCTCGTGCCTCGCAGGGCGAGGGAGTCACCCGGGGCAGTGGCCAGATGCGCCCGGGGTATGCCCCCCGCTTTCCCTCCACCGTTAAGACTTACCCCGGCCGAGGACGGATCTCCGACAGTGGAGCCAAAGCGCCGCCGTGCCGGCGCAGTCCAAAACACGGCCGCCAACGCCGGAACCATGCCGTTCACCCGGACGAAGTCCGTTCGCGGGGGATCGGGCAGCGGGTTTGGACCACTTTTGCGGGCAATTTCCCACCTGATGGCACCCAAGCCCCCTCCCGGCCATTGCCTCCGGCGCCCGCGGCCTTTCCCCCGCCCGAAAGATTTTTGCAGAAATCTTGTTACGCCGGGCCACAGACGTTTTAGCAGCTAGTAGAGGGACGTTTTCCGGCTCACCCATCCTGTGGGGGAGGCGGGGGCCGGGAAACGTCACCCTCTTTCAGGAGTTTCCGTCCATTGCTATGAATCTGCCTACCTTGCGCCCGGCCACGAACCCGGGGCCATCCCGGTTCGCCGGCAACTTTGCCGCCGCCCTTGTGTCCCTCGCGGCCGCCATGCTGGCCCCGGGGGCCGCCCAGGCCGCCACCTTCGCCGTCTCCGGCACCACGCTGGCGATCAACCTCACGGCGGCCAATGAAAGCGTCGCCATCACCTCGGCGGGCAGCTCGTATGCCTTTGCACTCACGGGCAGCACATGGAGCGGCACCGATGGCGGCGGGGCCACGGGCAACGGCACGGCCACGCTCACGGCCACTGCCGCTTCGTTCACGGCGGTGACGGTGGCTGACGGCAGCACGGGTAATGCGGTCACCTTCAATACCAGCGGCGCTAATACCTACACCTCCAGCTTTACCGTCACGCTGGATGACGCCACGGCGGGCACCATCACCTTCAATGGCAACACTGCCTTCGCCGGCAGCTCGGCGCTGAGCGCGAGCACGAGCAGGAACATCAACGTCGCCAGCGGTGCGGTCGTCTCGATGGTGGATGGGAATCTCACCATGTCCGCCAACCAGCAGGTCACGCCTACTGCTGGCACCTTCGTTGGCGTTCTCGTCAATAATGGGGTGCTTCAATCCACCGGAACGGGCGTTGTTTCTGTGACCGGGCGTGGCGGCGACTCCGGAACATCGCAATTCGGCGTGCAAGTCACCGGAGTCTCGGCACGGATCCAATCCAGCGGCAGCAATGTCACGGTCACCGGCACGGGTGGTGCCAGCAGCACCACGGACGCCGACGGCCTGCGTTTGGAGGCGGGGGGCAAAATCATCACGGCTGGGTCGGGTAATCTGACGATTGTCGGCATCGGCGGCGGCGGCACGGCCACCACGTCCACCGGGCACGTTGGCGTCCGCGTCTTTGCCTCGGAAATCTCCACCGTGGACGGCGCGCTCAGCATCACTGGCACGGGTGGCGCGACCACCAGCAGCTCGGCGGGCGGGCAATACGGCATCGTTGCCGCCGCTGCCGCGCAGATCAAATCCACGGGCAATGGCACCGTCACGCTCGATGGCCGGGGTGGCGGTGCGATCGGCTCATCCTTTAATCAAGGGATTCAGATCGTGAACGCCGGCACTCTCGTCACGGCGATCAATGGCCTGCTCACCCTCATCGGCACCAACGGCGCGGGCACGGCGGGCTTCGCCCTCGACCTCGATGATTCCGCCGCCGTCACCAGCACCGGCACGGCCAACATCATTCTTCAGGCCGACAACATCAATCTCACCTCCAACACCACAATCAATGCCGGCAACAGTGCCGTCACGCTCATCGCCAAGACGGCGGGCCGGACCATCAACCTTGGCGGCACCGACTCCACCACGCAGATGGGCCTGTCCGCCACCGAGATCGGACGCATCACGGCTGGCACGTTAAGCCTGGGCGGCACCTCGCCCGTCCCCGGCCCGCTGATTGTTTCCGCCAGCATCGCTTTTTCGTCCGGAACGGCGGTCAATCTGAACTATTCCACCATCTCCTACATCGGTGGCAGCACGCTAAGCGGCGGCAGCGGTATCACGGGTTCGACGGACATAGCCGTCGAACAGCCTGCGGGAAACAATCTTGTCGATGGCACTGCCAGCGTCGCCTTCGGCACGGTTCTCCTTGGTTCCAGTGCGGACCTTGTCTTCACGGTAAAGAGCGTTGGACTGGCTGACCTCACCGGACTCGACATCACCCTCGATGGCGCGAATGCCAGCGAATTCTCCGTCTTCGCCAGCCCCGCCGCCCCAGTCGCGCCGAATGGCACCACCACCTTCACTATCCGGTTCTCACCCACCAGCTCCGGCTCCAAGAGCGCCGCCTTGCACATCGCGAGCAATGACCCAAACGAAAGCCCGTTTGATATCAATCTCACCGCCCTCGGTGCGTCCTCTTCACCTCTCAGCGGCACGAAGAGGGTCGGTCCCACGGGATTCTATGCATCGTTGACGCATGCCATCGCCGACATCCAGACCGCAGGCCTCGGCGGTGCGCTCATCCTTGAACTCCAGCCCACCTACATCAGCACGGTTGAGACCTTCCCGCTTGTCTTCAGCAATCTCGGCACCACCGCCGCGAACACCCTCACCATTCGCCCGCAGGCTGGAGCCACCGCGCTTTCCATCTCCAGTGCCGCTGCGCAGACGGTGGATTTGAATGGCGCGCAGTTTGTGACGATTGACGGGCGGCCCGGCGGAGTCGGCAGCCATGCCGGGAGCGGCGTCGGCACGGCCTCCCAGCTCACCATCGAAAACACCAGCAACCTCGGCGCGGCGGTGCGCTTCATTAATGAGGCCAGCGGCAACACCCTCCGCTATACGACGCTGCGAAGCGCGAATGCGGCTACCGACGGCGGCACGGTCCGTTTTTTTACAACCATGGGGACTAACGGTAACGACAACAATACCATCGACCACTGCGACATCGGCGGCGGAGCCGGGACGCCGGGTTACGGCATCTATTCGGGTGGTAGCTCCGCCACGACGGCGCAGCGGAACAGCGGCAACACCATCTCCAGTTGTAACATCTTCAATTTCTACCGCAGCTCGAGCGAGTCGCGCGGCATCTATCTCGACGGAGGTAACACCGATTGGACGATTTCGGACAATAGCTTCTACCAAACCAGCACCCAGACGGGGGTTAACGACACCGCTGTCGCCGTCTTCATCGACGAAGGCTCGGGGGGCAACAACTTCACGGTGACGGGAAACTTCATCGGTGGCGGCGCACCCAATTGCGGTGGCACGCCGTGGACGACGACTGGCACTTCGGCGGCCTATTTGTTCCAAGGCATCCGGCTCAATGTCGGCACTACCACGCCGAGCAGCGTGCAGGGCAACACCATCGCGAACATGGTCTGGACGAGCAGCAGCACCGCCACCGCGCTGCCCGGCGTGTGGACCGGGATTTATGTGCAGGCGGGCTCGGTAAACATCGGCACGGTGACGGGCAACACCATCGGCAGTGGCACCGGCACGGGTTCCATCTCCGTCACCACGTCGGGAAGCGGCGGCACCAGCTTCGGCATCGCTGCGGCGGGCACCGGCACAAGGGCCATCGCCAAAAACACCATCGGCTCCATCACGACAAGTGGCACGGACACCACCATCTCCGCCTCACTCGTTGGAATCCAAGTCACTGCCGGGGCGAACACCATCAGCGACAACACCGTGGGCAGCACCACCACGGCGAACAGCCTCAACGCCGCCACCTCGTCCACCTCCACCACCGGCCAGCGGGTCATGGGCATCTTTAGTTCCAGCACCACCAGCGCGATCGTCACCGGCAACACGGTGGCCAATCTCAACAACAACTACGCCGGCATCAACAACGCCGGGCTTATTCGCGGCATCGTCACCTCCGCCGGGGTGAACACCATCACCGGCAACACCGTCCGCAATCTTTCAACCACGAGTGCGAACACGGCCAGCATCACGGCTGCCTCGATTGGGCAATCTGGCATAGGCATCGCGGCGATTGCCACGGCGGCGGGCCAGACCGTGTCGCAGAACACCGTGCACTCGCTCGCCAACACGGCGGCCGCGGCCGCGGTGCACGTGACCGGAATTTACTTCGCAGCGGGGACCACCACCGGGCACGTGATCGCCCGCAACTTCGTCCACAGCCTTGCGGTCTCCTCCAGCAGCGCGTCGTCGCAGTTGAATGGCATGCAGTTCGTCGCCGGGAGCTTCACCACGCAGAACAATCTGGTGCGCGTGGGATTGGATGCGAGCGGCAGCAGCACGGCGGGCGCGTCCATCGTGCGGGGCATTTTTGACAGCGGCCCGACGGCGGGCCGGAACTTCTACCACAACTCGGTCTATCTCGGCGGCACGCTGACCACCGGCAGCGCAAGCTCGCGCGCCTTCGACGGCACCAGTGGCGTCAGCAACACCCGCACTTACCAAAACAACCTCTTCGTCAACGCCCGCGGCAACAGCAGCGGCACCGGTAAGCACTACGCCGTGCAATACGGCGGCACGACTGTGAACCCCATCGGCCTGACGGCGGGCGGCAATCTCTTCCTCGCCAGCGGCACCGGCGGCGTGCTCGGCCTCTACAACAGCGCCGACCTGACCACCCTCGCCGACTGGCAGTCCGCAACCGGGCAGGACGCCACCAGCCTCAGTGCCGACCCGCTCTACCTGAGCCCTACTGGCACCGCTGCCACGGTGGACCTGCATCTGTCCTCTTCGAGCCCCGCGAACAACGCCGGGCTTGCGCTCGCCGCCGTGACCGATGATTACGACGGTGGCCTCCGTTCCCTCACCACGCCGGACATCGGTGCGGATGAAATCGGCGCCGCCGCCAACGTCGCGCCCGTGGCGGGTGCGGACGGCTTGAACCGCCCGAACACGACGCGGGTGGCCAAGGTGCTCAAGGCCACGCTGCTGGCCAACGACAGCGATGCCGATTCGGACACCCTCACCCTCACCGCCGTGGGCAACGCCCTGCCCGCCGGCGCCACCGTGGCGATCGCCGGCAACTTCGTCGTCTATACCGCCCCCGCCAACAACGCGGGCAACGGCAGCTTCACCTACACCCTCAGTGCCGGCGCCCACACCGTGAACGGCACCGTTACGGTCACCGAAACCACGACCTCGGGCGGCGGCGGCCCCGGCAATCCCAACGCGCTGGCCATCGTCCCGAGTGGTGCCGACTTCGCGGTCACGTTCCTCGGCGTGCCCGGCGGCAGCTACCGCGTGCAATACACGACCAGCACCGGCGAACCCTATACCTGGAACGAGTTCGCCCCGCCCGTCGTCGTCACCGCCGCCGCCAACGGCGTGATCCCCCATACCGACGTCAACCCGCCGGAACCCATGCGCCTCTACCGCGCCGTGAGCAATCCGTGAGCCCCGAACACTGATTACTGAACCCTGAAAACTTCCCGCCCATGAAACTGCTTCTCACCGCCGCCCTGCTCGCCGCCGGCACCGCCTCGGCCGCGCTCGTCACCGAGACCTACACGCCGACGATCGTCACCACGGCGATCGCCGACAACCAGCCGGTGCTCACCTCGTTCCTCCACAGCGTCACCACCTCGGCGATCCTGTCGCTGAGCGAAGTGACCATCACCTTCGAACTCCGCGGCACCACCCCCGGCGACGGGTGGGCGAGCGACATGTTTGCCTCGTTCCTCCGGAGCCCGGTGGGCGTCGCCCCCACCGTCAGCGA
>JBIIUN010000291.1:0-6692 GCA_044339945.1 Kapaibacterium sp. (SeqCode) | reverse complement strand
CCGTGTTCCGCTTCTCGGCGAAGTGACATTTGGGTCGCGGCGCCGGGCAACATCGCGGGCGGTGCTGGAATGATCCGACGGGATTTCCGTTGCCCGGCGGCGTTAAACCGACAGCTTGGCTCCGCACAAATGAGTCAACCCCAGCGGATATCCTACGTGATCATGGTGGTGGCGGTGGCCCTCGTGGGCTGGCTGCACATGGCCACGCTGCTACTCACGGCGTTTTTCGGATACTTCGCGCTGCGCCAGCTCAGCTTTGGGCGCAGCAAGCCTTTGGGCATCCTGCTTTTCCTCGGCTTGCTGGGTCTCGTGTTCTACGGGCTGATCTTTTTCAGCCGCCAGGCGTCGGTGGCATTTCCCCGCATCGCCGCTGCCTCGATTCCCGCAATCGTCGACTATGCCGACAAGCAGGGCATCGAACTGCCCTTTTTCTTGGATGAATCCCCTGGCCGGACCAACGCGGTGTCCGACGGGGGCATCGCTGGCATCGAGGCGGGGAGCACCAACCAACCGTCGGCTTCCCCGCACCAGATGCGCAACTTGCGCAAATGGGCCGTGGAGGAGGCGCAGAACAAGGTCGCGGAAATCTCGAAGTATGTCCGCGATGCGGTCTTCCAGGTCGTTTACCTCATCATCGGCATCGTGATCGCCCTAAGCCTGTTCCTGAACGCGCGCCTCAATCTGGATCACGATCCGGACATCAGCCGCCACAGCCTGTATGCGACCACCATGCGCGAGCTGGCTGTCCGGGTGCGCACGTTTTACCGCAGCTTCACGCAGGTGATGGGTGCCCAGATCCTGATCTCGGCGATCAACACCGCCTTCACCGGCCTGTTCCTGTTCGGCGCCGGGTTTCCGTATGCGCCGGTGCTGACGATCCTGACGTTCCTGTGCGGCCTGCTGCCCATCGTGGGCAACCTGATCAGCAATACCGTCATCACCGGCGTCGGTTTCAGCATCTCGCCGAAGATGGCCTTGGTGGCGCTGGCGTTCCTGGTCGTGGTCCACAAGCTCGAATACTTCCTCAACTCCAAGATCATCGGCGACCGCATCAAGAATCCGATGTGGATGACCCTGATCGGCCTGCTGGTGGGCGAGAAGCTGATGGGCATCCCCGGCATGATCCTCGCCCCGATCGTCCTTCACTACATCAAGATCGAGGCGTCCCAGAACCGGGCCGAACTCGAACAAAGCGCGGCCAAGGCCGATGAGGCGGCCGCGGAAGAAATTCCGACCTGACGCCGGTGGCCACGTCGCCGGCCCCCGACCGGGGCTGACGAAAACGGCGCACCAGCCGAAGCCAATGCGCCGCCCCCAGGGTTTAGTTTGGCCGAAAAATCAGCGGGTCCAGACGTTGACGGAGACCACCACGTTCAGCGGGAAGGTGACCGCGATGTCCTTCGTCACGGCGCCGGCGGCGGTGTTGTCGAGTTCCGCGTCCACGATCACGCGGTCGCCGTAGTCCGGGGTGAGGGCCACGCGGACGGGGACCACGGAGCCGAAGTCCTTGGCCTGCACCCGAACGACGCGTTCGGCGGTCGTGCCGGGGGGGAAGATCACGTTCACGGTGCCGGGGGCGTCCTGCGGGATCGGCCGGTCGCCGACCTGCACGATGCCGAGCTGCGGCTCCACCGGCAGCTTGGTGAGCATGAGCGAACCGATGGAGAAGGAGCCTTGGAGATTGATATTGGCGGCCCGTGCATTGGGGGTATCGAAGCGAATCCGGCCGATGGCGCCTTCGCTGCTGCCGCGGACATCGATGATGCCGATGCCCTCGATGACAGGGGCGACGAGCCGGACCCCGCCGCCGGAGCCGTCGTTGTAGTAGGCCTCACCGCCGCGGGCGAAGATGCCGCGGTTGGCCACCGGCAGGGAAATGCGGCTGTTGGACGCGATCAGGATGGCGCCGCCGCCGCCGCCGCCGCCTTCGAAAGTGTCGTTCCGGCCCCCGCCGCCGGAGCCGCCGATGATGGGCAGCAGGAGCGGGTCGCCGTAAACGGTGCCGGCGGTGACCGCCCGTCCACCATTTGCGTCTCCGCGGTTCGCGAATGCGCCCGGGCCGGCGTCCGCGCCATTGCCCGGAGAACCGCCGCCCGGTCCCTTGCCGGGGCCGCCTGGTTGACCGCCGGTAGCGGCACGACCGCCGTCGAAGCCGCCGGGGCCGCCCTGGCCGGGATCACGGCCGCTGGAGGTGGCGCCATTTAGAAGCACAGAGCCGGAGATAATGACCTCACCGCGGGCCAGGATCGTGACCGGCGTGTTGAGGGCGTTTTTCACGAAGGACAGCGATCCTTCCTCCGTGACCTCGACGCGCTGGTAATGCAGCACGCCGTCGGGCGGCAGGGTAACGGTGACGGCATTGGTCACGAGCAGGTCGCCGAGGGCGCCGGTGCTGCCCGAATTGAACGCGAAGGCGCCTTGGGCGTGGACCGCAAGCGCACCGATCAGCGCGGCCAGCGGGAGGATGTGTTTGGTTTTCATGATGCGTGGCTATGGTTTGATTTTGGAAAGGGAACCGACGGAATTCATTCGTCCCGGACCTCGATTTCCGGCCGGCCGTAGAAGAACTGTGGGAGGGAGTTGGTGGAGCGGCCCGGGGCGAAGACTTCGACCGGCGGTTTCCCGAGGACGAACGTCTTCATGGCCACGGTGGAAAGCACGACCGCCTCGATCGGCGGCCGCCCAAATGCGAACTGCGGCGAATTTGGGGTGCGGCCCGGGGCAACGACCTCAACCGGCGGTCGGCCGTAGGCGAACGGCGTTCCGTTGGCGGTGGAGACGATCACGGCTTCCAGGGAAGGCCGACCGACGATGAATATGCCGTCCGGCGTGAGGTTCAGCACCTGGACCGTCGTCGGTCCCGGGCGCGCGCCGAGCGGATACGATTGCGGGTCCAGCGGATTGGAGCCGGCGGTCACCTCGGCCTCGTCGGTGAAGCGGTCGCCGTCGGTATCGGGCTTCAACGGATCGGTGCCCAGCTGGGCCTCGCGGCCATCCGGCAGGTAGTCCCCGTCTTGGTCGAGTTCGTTGTCGCGGGTGGGCGGGAACGTGACCGGGTTGCGCGGATTCAGGCCGAGCAGCATTTCGACGTAGTTGGGCACGCCGTCGCCGTCCGTGTCTTCCAGGCCGTCGGGGACGCCGTTGCCGTTCTGATCCCGGAGGGCGGGGTCGAATCCGTGCAACAGCTCGAAGGAATCAAGCATTCCGTCCTGGTCGGCGTCTTCGCCTTCGAGGGCGCGGAAGTTCCACGAAAGGCTCCGGGTGGTCGCATTGCCGGCCAGGTCCGTGACGCCGGCCAGCAAGGTCGCCTTGTAGCGTCCGGCCGGCAGCGGGTTGGCGAACTGGACAAAGGCGGCCGTGCCGTCGTTGCGGAGGGAGAATTCCCCCTCGAAGGACGGATCGTCGGCCGTGCCGAAGGTGTCGTCGGTGCCGGCGGAATGGACGCGCAGGCGGGGGACGACGGTGGTTCCGTCCACCGGTTCGTTGAAGGTGAGCGCGACCGTGCGGAGGTTGCCCGACACGCCATTGGGGGCGGGTTGCAGCGGGCGGGCCGTGGGGGGCGTGGCATCCTTGACGAGTTGCAGCGTAATCTCTTCCGAGAAGCTGGCGTTGCCGCCGGTATCCGTGGCCTTTGCGCGGAGCTTGAAGCTGGTCTTCGTTGGAGAAAGCCCGGGCGCGATGAGGCGGACTTCGAACGGATAATTGCCGTCGGTGGCCACAAGGACGCCATCCACGAAGAACTCGACGTCCCGAACTTGGACATTGTCGGTCACATTCGCGGTCAGGCGCATCAGGCGGCCCTCCTCGATGGAGTTGCCCGTCGCGCTGGTGCTCAGCGAAATGCCTGGCGGAATCCCGGTGGCGTCGAAGGCAAGGTAGTTCACCACTTGCAGGCCGGCGTCGTGGTCGGCGACGTAACCGAAGCCCTTGAAAATGGTCACGCTGCGGGCGACTCCCGGCGTGTCGAACCGGACAATGAACTCGGAGGTCTTGGTGGGATCCGCGGTGCTGTAGAGTTCGACTTCGTGCGGGCCGTCGAAGGCGAAGTTCGGGCTCACGGCGGCGAAACCGAGGCCGGAGCCGTTGAGGACGATCTGTTTCCAGCCGAAGAAAGGCGTCGCCGTGGCGGTGATGAGAAGGGGCTTGGCGGGGTCCGCCACGTTGATGGTGTTGTAGCCCTTGCCGTGGGTCGTGTAGGCCACATTTCCACCCACAAAGATGCGGCGGTTGGGGGTGCTTACGTAGGGCGAGGCGACGGAGCCGATCACGGTGACATCAAGATCGGCGACGCTCAGGGAGTAGAGACGGTCATCCGACACGGCGAACAGATGGTCACCGCCAAACGCGAGGTCCCAAATCGCGCCGCCCACCGGCCGGCGGCCGAGGATCGTTCCCGAGTCCAGATCGACGACCGCCACTTCACCCGTGCCCAGGCCGACGAAGGCGATGGGGCCGGCCGTGGTGACGGAGAGCGCGGACGCGCCAAACGACACCTGGCGCACGACGCGCGCCGCGGGCGGGTCCGAAATGTCCACGATGGCCAAGCCGGCGGAATCATCGGCTACGGCCACGTAACTTCCCGTGAGCGCGACCCGCTGGGCATTGCCCGGGGTGTTCACCACGGCGATGCGGTTGGGCGTAAGGCCGGACGAGACTTCAAACACGTTGATGCCGGCGCCCTCGTTGGCGGTCACGGCGAGGTTGTTGAGCGCCACGACATCCACCGCGGTCCCGACCGTGGGGGCGCTGCCGATGATGCCGGTGGTGGTGGCCCGGCCGCTCGTGGGATTGCCACCCTGTTTCACCTCGGCGCCGTCGGTGAGGCCGTCTCCATCGGTATCGGCCTTGTTCGGGTCGGTGCCCATGATCAGTTCGGCCAACTGGCCCAAGCCGTCGCCGTCGGCATCTGGTGAGTTGTCGGGGAAAAGATGAACCGTCGGCAGCATCGGGGCCGTGCCCGGCTCGCCGTTGGCGAAGTCCGTGAAGCCGACCGTCAACGTGGCGGCGTTGAGCACGTAGCTGCGGAACAGGCCGTAGGCGCGGAGCATCAGGTTGACGTGCACGATGCCGTCGCGGCCCGCGACACCACGCTCGATGATGCGGCCGTTACGCCAGTCCTTGATGGCGTAGTAGTGCAGCCCGGTGGACGGCGTGAAGGGCGTCGGCGCGGGAAGGTCCGGTTCCACCTCGGTTTCGGCCGTCCGCTGGATTCGGCGGCTGGCGCAGGCGTCATTGGCGAGGTTGGGGGCCAATTCGATGGCGGTGCCCGCCACGTTCGCCATTTCCCCGGCGGTTGTGGTGGCGAAGCGGACGTTGGCGATGGCTTGATCCAACGTGCCGGCCAGAGAGCCGTCCTTGGTGTTGAACAGGCTGACATTCATTGTCGAGAACCCGGCGCTGACCCGGGCCGCCAGGCTGCCGCAGGGGTTGAACTGCCAGAAGCCGGAGCCCGAGTTCAGCTTTTCCTCGCGGACCAGCCGGTGCCCCAGCGCTTCGGTCAGGTTGACGAGGCGCCAAGTCACTTCGGCGGCGCCGGACGCGAAGGCGTAGACGAAGGAGCGGTTGACGCAGTCCGGGCTGAAGCCCCAGGTCGCAATCCCGTCGCCATCGCCCGGCAGCGTGCCGGTTTTGAGCACCGCCTCGTGGCGCAAGTTGCCGGTGCCGGCGTCCAGCACGCGGAGCAGCACGTCCGAGGGCGACAGGGCACGGGATTCGAGCAACCAGCGGCCGGCCGGACTGAACGCGATGGCGGGCGGTGCCCCGGCCCGTTGGGAAAGATAGACCGGAATCGTGGGATCGGTTCGGCCGAGGTTGAACAGCACCACCACGTATTCGCCGGAATCCCGCTGGCGGTAGCGCACCGCGAAGCTGCTGCAATCGGGCCCGAACCCGCGGACGACGTCGCCCGCCGGCACTTCGAGCACCACGACGACCGAGTTGTCCAGGCGGCGTCGGACGACGAGCTGAACCTGGTCGCCGGCGCGGCGTTCTTCGAGCCGGTGGGAGCCATCCGGTGAGCTGCCGTCGGCCTGCACCTCGGGTTCGACGACGGCCGGACTCAGGTAGTTGCCGGTCAGGTCACAGCCGCAATCGATGCGGGTGTCGCATTTGCCGCAAACCGGCCCGGCCGGAGTGTTGTCGCGTTCGTCGGGCACTCCGTCGCCGTCGTCGTCGCGGTCGTCGCGGCTCGGGCGGCCGTCACAGTCTGGGTCAGGATCAACGCCGTTCGGGATACCATCACCGTCGATGTCGGGGTCGAACCGGTTGGGGATGCCGTCCCCGTCGCAATCCGCCAGCACGTTGCCGTCGGTGCCGGAATTGTTGTCGAGATAGTCGTCGGTCGAGTCGCCGCCAAAACTGTCGTTGCCGCCGCCGTTGCTTCCCCCGGTGGGGCCGCCACTGCCGTTACCATCGCCCCCGGGAGAACCATCTGGGCCGTCACCACCGGCTCCCCCTGGACTGGCGCCGCCGGCGGAACCGCCGCCGGGACCGCCTGGAGGGCCACCGGGAGGTCCACCGGGAGGGCCACCGCCCATCGGTGGGTAGTTCTTGGGCTGGTCGCACCGGGGGCGGTTCCGCGGATCCGGAAAATGCCAGCCGGGCTGGAGGATGCCGACGCCGACGTCGGTCACGAGGAAGTTGCCGTCGGCGGTGACGGTCATGGCGCCCTGCACCTCCCAGCGCCCGGTATC
>JBIIUN010000021.1:0-21593 GCA_044339945.1 Kapaibacterium sp. (SeqCode) | reverse complement strand
ATCTTCACCGTTCGAGGAAACATGAATCCAACCGTCGCCACGGTCCGCCACAAACCTCTCGTTTCCATAGACGATCAGCGTTGCCGGATCGTCGAGGGTCTTTCGCCACTGCCTGCCATCGTCAGAAGTGAAGACGGCGCCACCACTCTGAAACGCTATGGATGCGCCAACCACGAATTTCCCTTGGCCGAATGCGGCCGAGTGAAAGATCAGGTTCGTGACCGTCAGTTGATTGGTCCAGAAATCGAGAGGGCTGGCGACGAGCCCAGCGGTCGCAGTCCATGAAGCGCAAAGAACCAGCAAGCCAATTTGGCGGCAACGCGGGGAGCAGCTTTGGGACATAACCGCATCGTCTCAGCACGGGTTCCGGCTTTCAAGCCGCTCCGCAAGAGAAACGGGGGCCATTACCGGATATCCGTCGCACCGAACTCGTCCGCGAATTCGCCACGGGCCGGCACACCGCCGGGAGCATCGCGGCGCGGTTGGAGGTGGCCGAGAAGACCGTCCTCCGCGACATCGAGTTCTTCCAGGACCGCGTGGGCTTGGAAGTCCGGTTCGACGCCGCCACCCGGACATGGACCGTCACCGGATACACCGGCCGCGACGCCCTCGCCAACGCCGGAGCCCTCACCGTCATCGCCGGAGGTGCCCGGTGAGCACCCAACGCCAACCCACCGCCGGCCGCCCCGTGGCTTGGGCCGAACTCACCCCCGCCCAAAGGCGCCTCGTCCTGCAACGGGAAGCCGACCAGGAAGCCGCGCTGGTCCGCCGGACGGAGAAATACCGGATGCCCCGGCACCTCGCCGCCGTGGTCGGTGAGATGACCCCGCAGCAGGCCCACGCCACGGCGCAACGCCTGGCCGCCAAGCTCACCTTCGAACGGAAGCAGGGCGGCCTCACGGGGCAGGCTTACGACGATGTGCTGTCCATCATGGCCGGGCTGGGCGCCCACTGGCAGAAGTCCCGTGAGAAAGCCGAGGCGGCGTCCATGCGGAGATTCCAGCAGGAGCTGGCCTTTGGTCCGCGCTCCGGCGCCCTCCGACGGAACCTCTGCCGCCTGCTGAAGACCACCAAGGCGAACTGACCCACCCCGCAGCGACTAGCCTGCCCTCCGGCCCCGTGGAACCACCCACGGGGCTTTTCGTTTCCTCACCAGCCCCAGTCGCTCAACAGGGCGCCAATGGTCTTGTCGCTTCGGGCGTGCCGCTTCCGGTTGGGCAGCATGAGCCTTACCGAGCCGCCCGGCAGCCCAAACACCCGTTCGATCTCCCGTTGCCCGGACTCAACCGTGGCGTCAGACCTGAGCCTGAATTTGCGGGTGGCTGGATACTCACGGGAGGCGGGCGCCTTTTTCGAGCGGGGCATGTCGGAAACCTGCCACGCGGGAGCCCCACCCCGCCATCGCAAAAGCAGGGCCGGCCCCCCTCCAACCGGAACACCAGGGAACCGGGCTTCATCCGGCAAACCAGTTCGGGATTCCTTTCCTACAGTTTCCCACAGTCAGGACCGTGTTTCGTTTCATCGGGCTTCATCGTCACGATTGAAAAACCCCTGAAAACCTTCACTTTCCTTGGAAATTGAAACACTCAGGACGGGTTCAAGTCCTCTCGTCCGCACCAACTTTCCGTCTTCCCCCTGCTTCGCCTCTCCGGCCCTGCGGGCCGCACCACGAGGCCTGCGCAGCCTACGGCGAACCTTCGTTGAGCCGTTCAAGCCGGAAGAACTTCGCGACCTCGGTCGCGGGGGCCAGCCAGACGTTTTCCGGAAAGGTGCCGTCCACCTCGGACGCCACCGTCAGCTTGGCCGGATCTTCCCCGGCCCAGAGACGGTAGCGACCGGGCTGACCGGGCCAGCTCAGCCGAACGACCGTCGGGCTCCAGAAGGTGAAATTCAGAGTGAGCGGGTATTCGGCCCGGCGCGGATCGGTGCCGGCCACGAACTCGCGCAGGTTGCCATAGCCGTCGGCATCCGCATCGGTGGCGGCGGTGGCGACCAGGGTGCCGAAGTGACGCTGTTCCCAGGCGTCATCGAGGCCGTCGTGGTCGGTATCCGCAATCGGCACGCCGTGCAGGATCAGTTCCGCCTCCAACAGCGAACCCGTGGCGCCCTCCCCTTCGTCCACGACGTTCAGCCGCCATTCGCCAGCGGACGGCTCGAAGAAATGCTGCGTGCTCAGGTAGGTCCAGTCAGCCGGGCCGGCATTGGTGTCGGTGCCGTAGGTCTGCAACACGCTGCGGGTGCCATGCGGGGAAGTCAGCACCACGCGCAAATCGCCGCGCAGCGGGTGGTCGGTCCGGAGCCGCAGTTGGACGTGTTCGCAGGACAGGGTGTTGGTCACCGCGAAAACCCGTTCCTCGCCAATGGCCGCGAGGCGCACCTCGGCCAACCGGTCCACGGCGATCCGTTCGCGCAGTTCGAGCCCGGCGCTGCGGCGGATGAAGATCGCCGGGATGGGCGAGAAGTCGGTCCCGCCGAGCGGACAAAGCTGGTCGCCGGGTGGGCACGAATCGGCCGGTCCTTCGGCGAAGTTGTAGATCACCGCGAACGTCGCCCCGGCGGCGGCCGCATTGGCGAGCTTCTCGGAGAAGTCGTTGGTTCCGCGTTCGATCAGGGCACCGAAGCCGATGAGCGAAGGAGCCGGCACATTGGTTGCGAGCCCGAGGTCAACCAGCTTGAGGAACGGCGTGGCTGGGTCCGGCTGCGGACCGGTGCCCGGTAACCCGGCAAAGCTGAGCGCCAAGCCGGGCTGGCCGAACGTGCGGAGTTCGACCCGCAGTTGGCTGTCGGCAATCGCGCTGGGACTGCTGTTGGTAAGTCGCACCGTGGTGGCGGCGGGACGGTTCACCCAGCGCTGGGCGAGCCGGACCGCTTCCCCGGCATCCACGACCCCGAAGCCGGTGTTGTGACTCACGCGCAGCCCGCCGGCATTGGTCACCAGCGACGGGTCGGCAAGGTCCCAGTGGCGCGCGGACAACGCCAGCACCTGCTGCACGTCGCGGGCGGTGAGCGCCGGATTGGCGGACAGCACGAGGGCGGCCGTGGCGCTGACCAGCGGCGCAGCCGCCGAGGTGCCGATCATGCCGAGCGAGTTGAACCGGAAGTCGCTCAGGTATTCGTAGGGCGGAAAAAAGCTGATCGGATTTGCGCCGGAAAACCCGGGGAGATCGGCCGTAAACAAACCGCCCGTTTCGTAGTCGCCGCCGGGTGCCGCCACAAGGATGCACGCACCGGCCGAACTGTAACTCGCCGCCCGGCCGGTAGGCCCGACCGCCGCGACGCAAAGTGCCAGCGGATCGTTGGCCCAGCCGTCGTCGTTGGCGTTGAACACCCGGGTGCGTCCGTTGCCGGCGATGCGCACCAGCACGGTTCCCAATCCGCCGCGACCTTCGGCCCAGGCCTTGGCAATTCCCGTATGCTCCAGCGCGGTGGGCCCGAGCTGCCGGGCGGTGACGTTGCCCCAGCTGTGGTTCTGCACGCCGATCAGGTCCGGCGACGTCGCATACATGGCGGCCAGCGCATCGTCCGCCGCGAGCCGCCCGTTGGTGCGAAACACGACCCAACTGGCCACTTGCGCCTCCGGGGCGAGGCCGCTCATGCCGAGGGTGTTGTTGGCGAGGCCGGCAATCAGCCCGGCGCAGGAAGTCCCGTGCGTGCCGGTGGCGCCGGTGGCGACCGGAGTGCCGTTGGCCTGGCCGTTGCCGAAATTGAAGTGCGGCATCCCGAGGAGGCTTTCGGCGAGCTCCGGATGCGCCAATTCGATACCCACGTCGCCGATGGCAATGCCCTGACCGGAGCCTCGAGTCAGCGCCCAGGCGGACCGCGCATTCACGTCGGCGCCCAACGCGGCCCCGGTGACCGGGTCGCGGTTTTCGAGATACCATTGGCCCTGCACGTTCGCGACCTGCCTCGGAAAGAAGTCATCATTCGGCGCCGGCGCGTAGGCGAACCCCAGCCCCGCGGGCCGCCGGCAAACTGGCAGGGCGGACCGAACTTCCGGCCGTTCGCCCAGCGCAGCCGCCGCCAGGAGCGCGTCCCGCGGCGAGGCGGCTTCCAGCAGGACTAACGTTGGGGTCACCGCCCGCAACCAGCGCAAATTCAGCCCGGCGGCCAGCGCCCCGGCATCGGTGCCGGGCAGGACTTCCAGCGCCAACTGGCGGCTGAACTCCCAAGTCTCTTCCCCGTCGACGGTGGCCAGCTCCAGCCATTCGTTGTCCGCCACACCGGCCCGAACTACCGGCGTCGACGCCGGTAGTTCAACGGTCAGCGAAAACGGCGCCCTGAGTTGCAACGGGGCCGCGGCGAGCAGGCACGGCGCGAGGACTCCGGCAAGCAGGCTGAAGGGGCGAATCACGGTCGCAACGTGGCAACGGTTCCCGCCGGTGTCACGGGGACTTTGGTTCGCCGGAAAGCAAAAAGGCGGCGCCACCGAGGTGGCGCCGCCAGGATGTTCTCTTCGGTTCCTCCGAAGGGGCCGGACTTAGTAGTCCATGCCGCCGCCGTGGCCGCCGTGCGGGTCACCGGCCGGCTTTTCCTTCTTCTCCGGGATCTCGGTGATGAGGCACTCGGTGGTGAGCAGGAGGCCCGCGATGGACGCGGCGTTCTGCAGGGCCGAACGGGTCACCTTCTTCGGATCGACGACGCCCGCCTTCACGAGGTCTTCGTATTCGCCGGTGGCGACGTTGTAGCCGTCGTTGCCCTTGCGCTTCTTGACTTCCTGGACGATCAGGCTGCCTTCGACGCCGGCGTTGAGGGACAGCTCGCGGAGCGGGGCCTCGACGGCGCGCTTCACGATGCCGACGCCGGTCTGCTCGTCGACGTTCTCGAGCTTGAGGGCGTCGATGGCCGGGATGCAGCGCAGGAGGGCCACGCCGCCGCCGGCGACGATGCCTTCCTCAACGGCGGCACGGGTGGCGTGCAGCGCGTCTTCCACGCGGGCCTTCTTTTCCTTCATCTCGGTCTCGGTCGCGGCGCCGACATGGATGACGGCCACGCCGCCGGCCAGCTTGGCGAGACGCTCCTGGAGCTTCTCGCGGTCGTAGTCGGAGGTGGTCTCCTCGATCTGGCGGCGGATCTGGTTCACGCGGCCTTGGATCTCGGAGGACTTGCCGTTGCCCTCGACGATCGTGGTGTTTTCCTTCTCCACGACGATGCTCTTGGCGCGGCCGAGGTCGGACAGTTCGAGGCTCTCGAGCTTGATGCCGAGGTCCTCGGTGATGCACTTGCCACCGGTGAGGATCGCGATGTCCTCGAGCATGGCCTTGCGGCGGTCACCGAAGCCGGGCGCCTTGACGGCGCAGACGTTGATGGTGCCGCGGAGCTTGTTCACGACGAGGGTCGCGAGGGCTTCGCCTTCGACTTCCTCGGCAATGATCAGGAGGGGCTTGCCGGTCTTGGCGACCTTCTCGAGGACCGGGAGGAGGTCCTTGAGGGAGCTGATCTTCTTCTCGTAGATCAGGATGTAGCCGTCGTCGATCTTGACGAGCATCGACTCCGTGTTGGTCACGAAGTAAGGGGAGAGGTAGCCCTTGTCGAACTGCATGCCCTCGACGACGTCGAGGGTGGTCTCGATGGTCTTGGCCTCTTCGACCGTGATCGTGCCGTCCTTGCCGACCTTGTCCATGGCGTCGGCGATGATCTCGCCGATGTTGGTGTCCCAGTTGGCGGAAACGGTGGCGACCTGCTTGATCTCTTCCTTGTCCTTGACCTTCTTGGAGATCTTGGCGAGTTGCTCGGTGGCGGCCTCGACGGCCTTCTGGATGCCGCGCTGGAGCGACACGGGGTTCGCACCGGCGGTGACGAACTTCAGGCCTTCGCGATAGATCGCCTCGGCGAGCACGGTGGCGGTGGTGGTGCCGTCGCCCGCGATGTCGCTCGTCTTGCTGGCGACTTCACGGACCATCTGGGCGCCCATGTTCTGGTAGGGGTTCGAGAGCTCGATCTCCTTGGCGACGGAGACGCCGTCCTTGGTGACGGTGGGAGAACCGAACTTCTTGTCGATGACGACATTCCGGCCCTTGGGGCCGAGGGTGGCCTTGACGGCCTTGGCGAGGAGTTCGACGCCTTTCAGGAGTTCCTGACGCGCCGCTTCATCGAAGAGCAATTGCTTGGCTGCCATATTCTAAACTGTGTCTTTGGTTAAATGGTTGTGGGGTGGCTTAGCCGACGATGGCGAGAAGGTCGTCGCTGTTGAGGAGCTTGTATTCCTTGCCGTCGATCTTGATCTCGCTGCCGCCATACTTGGAGATGAGCACGCGGTCGCCGACCTTAACGTCGAACCCTTGCAGGGTGCCGTCTTCGTTCTTCTTGCCGGTCCCGAGGGCGCGGACCACGCCTTCAGTCGGCTTCTCCTTGGCGGAATCGGGGATGATGATGCCGCCCTTTTTGACTTCCTGGGCTTCCTGCGGTTCCACGAGAACGCGGTCGCCGAGGGGTTTCACGTTGAGTGCCATACTTGGTTCTACGCTGATGTGTTGTGTTTTACTGCTGTGTTAATGGTGCCCGCCGCACTCGCGGCCGGGCAAATTGACGGACCAAGGCCGGCCCACGCCGGCCCTGGTCCAAAAATGTTCAGGACTTCTTCTCGTCCACGACTTCGGCGTCGATGATCGGACCATCGCCCGGCTTGCCTTCGGCCTTGGCACCGGCACCGGCATCACCGCCGGCGGCACCGGCTGATTTGGCCTGCTCGGCATTGGCTTGGGCGTTCTTGTAGAGGTCGCCGCTGGCCGCCTGCATGGTTTCGTTGAGCTTGTCGATGGCGCCGCGGATTGCGGCGGTGTCGCTGCCCTTGAGGGCCTCACGGATGGCCTTGGCGCCGTCTTCGATGCCGGACTTCGCGCCACCGAGCTTGTCGCCGTTGTCCTTGGCAAACTTCTCGGCGCGGTAAGCGACGTTGTCGGCTTCGTTACGCAGCTCGACTTCTTCGCGGCGGGCCTTGTCCTCGTCGGCGTGGGCCTCGGCATCGCGCCGCATCTTGTCCACTTCGTCCTTGGAGAGGCCGCTGGAGGCGGTGATCACGATCTTCTGCGTCTTGCCGGTGCCGAGATCCTTGGCGCTGACGTTCAGGATGCCGTTGGCGTCGATGTCGAACGTAACCTCGATCTGCGGCACACCGCGCGGCGCGGGCGGGATGTCGGTGAGCTGGAACTTGCCGAGCGACTTGTTGTCACGGGCAAACTGCCGTTCGCCCTGGAGGACGTGGATTTCCACGCCAGGCTGGCTGTCACTGGCGGTGGAGAAGATTTCCGACTTCCGGGTCGGGATCGTGGTGTTCCGCTCGATCAGCTTGGTCATCACGCTGCCCATGGTTTCGATGCCAAGGGAGAGCGGGGTGACGTCGAGCAAGAGCACGTCCTTGACGTCGCCCTTGAGCACACCGCCCTGGATGGCGGCACCGATGGCGACTACTTCGTCGGGATTGACGCCCTGATGGGGCGGCTTGCTGACGAGTGCGCGGGCCGTTTCCACGACGCGCGGCATGCGGGTCATGCCGCCGACGAGCACGAGTTCGTCAATCTTGTCCGCGGTGAGGCCGGCATCCTTGATGCATGCCTTGGTGGGCGTGATCGTCCGTTCGAACAGCGAATCGCAGAGCTGCTCCATCTTGGCGCGGGTGAGCTTGAGCGCGATGTGCTTTGGCCCGGAGGCGTCCGCGGTGATGAACGGCAGGTTGATCTCGTATTGCTGCGAGGAAGAAAGTGCGATCTTCGACTTTTCCGCCTCTTCCTTGATGCGTTGCAAGGCGTCCGGCTGCTTGCGCAGATCGATTCCCTGATCGCGCTGAAACTCGTTGAGAATCCAGTCGATGATGGCGTTGTCCCAGTCGTCGCCGCCAAGGTGCGTGTCACCGTTGGTGGCCTTCACCTCGAAGACGCCGTCGCCAATTTCGAGCACCGAGATGTCGAAGGTGCCGCCGCCGAGGTCGTAAACGGCGATCTTCTCGTCCTTCTTCTTGTCGAGTCCATAGGCCAGCGAGGCCGCGGTCGGCTCGTTGATGATGCGAAGCACTTCGAGGCCGGCGATCTTGCCGGCATCCTTGGTGGCCTGGCGCTGGGAGTCGTTGAAGTAGGCGGGAACCGTAATGACCGCCTGCGTGATCGTTTCACCCACACGGGCTTCGGCATCCGCCTTGAGCTTGGCGAGGATCATCGCGCTGATTTCAGGCGGGCTGTAGGTTTTGGTCTGGCCGCCTTCCTCGACTTGGATGTGCGCGTCACCGTTGGCCGCCTTCACGACCTTGTAGGGCACGCGTTTGGTCTCCTCGCCGATTTCGTCGAACTTACGGCCCATGAAGCGCTTCACGGAGTAAACCGTGTTGCGCGGATTGGTCACCGCCTGGCGCTTGGCCGCATCGCCGACGACGCGTTCACCGCTCTTGGTGAAGGCGACCACCGACGGGGTCGTGCGTTTGCCCTCGGAATTTTCCAGCACGAGCGGTTCCCCGCCTTCCATGACCGACATGCAGGAGTTGGTCGTGCCCAAATCGATGCCCAATACTTTAGCCATAAGAGTTTCCTCTGAAATTGTTACCCAGTCGTCTGCAAGGTGGGTGCCGGCTGGGGGCGAATGGCAAAATCGCCGTTTACCGAGCAAATCAGCCTAAGGACAGAACTTGGGGTGAAGGTAACTGCGGACCGAGTGTGCCAAATCACAGCGGCGTGGCACACTTCGGGGGCGATTGCGGCACAAACGAAGACGGGTTCGCCCGAAACGTGTCGGACGAACCCGCCTCACCAAACATCGGCTGCCGTCAGTGCTTCAGCAGAGCGTATTCGAGGGAATCCACCAACGCCTGGAGAGAGGCGGTGATGATGTTCTCGCTGACGCCGACGGTGCCCCATTGGCGTTTGCCGTCAGTGCTGGCGATGAGCACCCGGGTTTTGGCCCCAGTGCCCGCCACTCCGTCCAAAATGCGGACCTTGTAGTCGGTGAGGCTGATACTTTTCAGCTTGGGAAACGACTTGGCCAACGCGGACCGCAAGGCGCCATCCAAGGCATTCACCGGGCCATCCCCATCCGCCACAGTGTGATGGACCTTCTTGCCCACCCGCACCTTGACGGTTGCTTCGCAGGTGGAGCTCTTAGCGTTGCCGCGCATGGAAACGTGATAATCATCCACGCTGAACAGCAGTTCCGGGTTGTTATCCAGCACGCCGCGGATCAGCAGTGCCAAGGACGCTTCCGCGGCCTCGTATTCGTAGCCTTGGGCCTCCAGCTCCTTCACCCGCGACGTGATGGCGCGGGTTTCCGGGGCGTCGGGAGCGAGTTTGAAGCCCAATTCAGCTGCCTTGAGCAGGATGTTCGTGCGTCCCGACATGTCGCTGACCAGCACCCGGCGGAAGTTTCCGACGGACTCGGGCACGATGTGCTCGTAACTGCGGGCCACGCGTTCAATGGCGTGGACGTGGATCCCGCCCTTGTGTGCAAACGCAGTCTGCCCCACCCACGGCTGCCGCGGGTCGTGGCGGACATTCGCGATTTCATCCACGAATTCGGACAGCTCCTTGAGCTTGGGCAGCGACTTCGCGGGCACGCCCGTGAGGCCCAGCTTGAAATGGACCGTCGGGATGATGCTGGTGAGGTTACAGTTTCCGGTGCGCTCGCCGTAGCCGTTAATGGTGCCCTGGATGTGATTGGCCCCGGCTTCCAGCGCTGCGATGGCATTCGCCACCCCGAAACCGGCATCGTTGTGGGTGTGGATGCCGAGCGGAATCGTCACCCGGCCCTTGGCGGCGGCGGTGATCCGGGCGATTTCGGCCGGCAGGCAACCGCCATTGGTGTCGCACAGGCAGATCACATCCGCCCCGGCCTTCTCCGCCGCCAACCAAGTGTCGAGGGCGTATTCCGGCTGATCCTTGAAACCGTCAAAACTATGCTCGGCATCGTAAACCACGGTTTTGCCCTGGTCCTTCAGGAAGCGGATCGTGTCCGCGATCATACCGAGATTTTCGTCGGGCCGAACTCGCAGCACTTCCGTCACGTGCAACAGCCACGTCTTGCCCACGATGGTGACCACCGGCGTCTCCGCATCCAGCAACATGCGGACCTGAGGATCGTCCTCGACCGCCACGCCCTTCTTCCGCGTGAACCCGAAGCTGGCAATGCGGGCGTGCTTCCACTTGCGCCGCGCCGCTTGGCGAAAGAACTCCAGGTCCTTCGGATTGGAACCCGGCCAGCCCCCCTCAATATAGTGGACGCCAAATTGATCTAGCCGCTCGGCAATCCGCAGCTTGTCCGCGAGCGAAAAGTTGATGCCTTCGGCCTGCGCGCCATCGCGGAGGGTCGTGTCGTAGATTTCTACCGATTTGGACTTCATGAATTGTCTGCGTTGGCTTTCTGGGCGGCCCAGAAACTGAAAACCCCGTTCCGGCGGGCGGAACGGGGTTTTCAGCATCGGGAAAACTCGTTCAGCGCCGGGGAAGGCGAATGAGGCAGTCTTCAATGATGGAGGTCCCGAAATGCATGAGATGTCGTCAATGTTCCGAATGAATCTGCGGAGGTAAGTCGCAGAATTACTGCGCGCCGACAAGTTCGGAGTTGAACCGAGCAGAAAACCAGCTACAAGCTCTCCCAGACACGCCGTCTGGGATGCACAAGAGTCACGATCCGACAGGGTTGTCGGGAATTAAGGCGTTGACTTTGAAACCCTGAAACCTAGGCTGCGCCGCGTTAAGAACTCGAATTTCCAAAAGGCTTTATCATGAACAAGTTTGGTCGTATCCAACGTCTTGTCGGCCTTTGTGCCGCCGCCGCGGCTGCCGCTTCAATTGCTACGGCAGCTCCTCAAACCGGTTCGGCCAAGGTGACCTTCGTTAAGGGCAATGTGACAATCGGCGGGCAAACCGCCACCCCGGGCAGCGTGGGCGGTCCCGGTTCGGTCGTCGTGACTGGCGGCGCCTCAGAGGTGACCCTTGATTTGGGCGTCAATGGCCCTGTTGCCAAAGTTTTGGAGCTTAGCTCCGTTTCCATTGATGATCTGACCTACGACACCGCAGGTTCCGAGCCGGTGATCAGCACCAAGTTCACGGTCAACAAGGGCAAGATTGAGGGTAACGTCAAGAAGACCTCCTCCCAGTCGTCCTACATCGTCAAGACTCAGACAGCCACGGCATCGATCCGGGGAACTACGTTCACTGTCTGGGAAGACGGCACCGTTTATGTCTGGGTCGGAGTAGTGGATGTCACTTACCGTGATCCCAAGACCGGACGCGAAGTGAAATACACCGTGTCCGCCGGCCAGTTCCTTGATGTGAAGCTGGTGGAGGTCCGTGACATTCCCCCCGGCATGGAGCAACCCTCCGTTTTGGTCGTCAATCAGTCGGTTCAACCGGCGACCGGTCCGGTGATCTTCGTTTCGCCGACGGGTTCCTCCGCCTCCGGCGGGCGGCCGACGGGCGGCAACGAATGAACGTGCCACTTCGGTGGGCCGCAATTTAACTAAAGACTCTCAATTAGACCCGGGACAGCTCACGCTGTTCCGGGTTTTTCATTTCTAATGCGCGGTTGGCTGTTCAGATTGTCCGGCAGACCTTGGCTGATTGTCCCGCTGGTCGGGATTTTGGCAGCTGCTTGGCTGATTTTGTCCCGGGCAGAATATGATCGGGTTTCAGTCACGACGGATCTATCCGCAGAAACGACGTCGAACTTGGATCCGCTGCAACTGATCGAACTCAGCCTCTTCGATTGGCGAGTTTCCTTGGCCAAGGCCAATCATCCGCCGGTTTCCTCCGATTTGGCGTTGGTGGCCATTCAGGACGAGACTATTGAGCGTCTGCGCCATGGTTATCCTTTCGGCGAGCCCTACGGGTTGCTGCTACCGCGATTTCTTTTTGGGCGGGCTCTGCGTGCCTTGGTTGACGAGGGCGTCCGCCTAGTCGCCTTCGACACGGTGCTGACGGAGGAGCGCGCCGACCATCCGGCGGTGGAAATTGAGCCGGGGCAATTCACCGGCTCAGACGCCTTTTTTGCCGAGCAAATGCGCGCCAGCCAACGGGCAGTGCTTGCGAGTCCGCTGGGAGCGCCTCCCGCCGCGCTGTTCCGCAGCTCCGGGGTGACATTAGGAGCAGTCGATCGGACCGTGGATTCGGACGGGGTTACCCGCCGCGTGCCGGCCTTTCTCGATCACCATTTGTTGAGCCTGCCGTTGCTGCGCTTCGCCAGCCGCCGGCAGCTGGAGGTTCGCTGGAACGGCGGGAAGCAGCTCCAATTCATCAATCACCTGCAGTTGGAAACGAATTCGCTGCCCATCGGAACCAATGGAACCGTCTTGGTTGGCCTCGGGAAAAGTGAGGACTCGATCACGAATCTGTCGAAAGGGCGAATTGAGCTGCCGGCACTCGCGACCAACCGGGTCTGGAACATGGGCATTCTCATGGCGGCAAGTCGCCTGGGACTGAACCTAGCGTCGGCTCGGCTGGTTCCGGGATTCATTGAGGTGCCGTCCACGAATGGTTTACCCGTCCGCCTACCGGTTGATCGTTCCAACAACCTGCTCATCGCCTGGAGCCTGTCCGCCACGGAGGTTCCCGTGCGCAACTTCGAGGATGTGCTCGCGAACGACTTGGTGCGCCAAAGCAATCAGGTCAGCGACTTGCCGGACCGGTGGAAGGACAAGCTCGTGCTGGTCGGCTCCACCGCGACCGGAGACAATCTGACCGACCGTGGCGCGACCCCTTTGGACAAGCGCGACTACTTGGTCGCGGTCTACCTCAACGTCGCCAATTCACTGATCCAAAACCGATTCATCACCCGCCTCGAAGTCTGGCAAGAGGGGGTGCTTGCGGGCCTGTTCGCGCTGCTCGCCGGGGTGGTTACCTGGAAGTTTCGGACGAGCGTGGCCGTGTTCACCGTCCTGGGCGCCGGAGCAGTTTATTTCGTCGCTGCCGTCCTGCTGTTCATCGAGTCCCAGCTCTGGTTGCCCATTGCCCATCCGCTGGGCGCGGGCCTGCTCCTGAGCCATGGGGTGACCCTGGCCTATCGCACGGTCTTCGAGCAGAAGGAACGCCAGCGAGTTCGGTCCGTGTTCGCGAAGATTGTTTCCCCCAACGTCGTGCAGGAGTTGCTGAAGGCCGAGCGGCTCGGCCTCGGCGGGGCGCGGCGGCGGGTAACCGTCTTCTTTGCGGACGTCCGTGGCTTCACGGAGATGACCGACCGGGTCCAGGCGGCGGCGGAAGAACATGTTCGCACCCACCAATTGGCCAACGCGGAGCAAGAGGCCTACTTCGATGCGCAAGCCGAGGAGCTGCTGGGCACCGTCAACCAGTATCTGGCCGCAATCGCCGACGTCATCAAGGCCCGCGGCGGCACCCTCGACAAATACATCGGCGACTGCGTGATGGCGTTCTGGGGAGCCCCAACCACCAGTCCGCGGCACGCGGTGGACGGCGTATTGGCCGCCATTGATGCCCAGCGCGCCGTTCAACGGCTTAACGACAACCGCGCCCAGGAAAACGCCCGGCGCGAAGCCGAGAACGTCCAGCGCCTCGCCCGGGGTGAATCGGCGTTACCTGTCCTTTCTTTGCTCGCCCTTGGCACCGGCATCAATACCGGCACTGCCACCGTCGGCCTGATGGGCAGTGACGCCCATATCGTCAATTACACCGTGTTCGGCCGGGAAGTGAACCTGGCTTCCCGGCTCGAAGGTGTTTCCGGACGAAGCCGGATCATCATCGGCGAAGGCACCTTCCGGGAGTTGGAAACGCTCGCCCCCGAAGTTGCCGCCCTGTGCCGGCCGCTGGAGCCGGTCACCGTGAAAGGCTTCCGGCAGGCCGTGAAGGTCTATGAAGTCGCTTGGCAGCAAGGACTGGCCTGATCTGCCTCGACTACCGGTTGTCGCCGTCAATCAGCGATCCCAGGCCACCGAGCAGCGAACCCTCCTCGCGACCACCCCCGCCGGCCACCCGCGAGGCCATCACGATGCGATCAGCCATCCGGCTGAGGGGCAACGACTGCAACCAAACCCGGCCGGGGCCGCGCAACGTGGCGAAGAACAGGCCTTCGCCGCCGAACAGGGCCGACTTCACGCCGCCGACGAACTGGATGTCGAAATCCACCGTGGGCGTGAACGCCACCACGCAGCCCGTGTCCACCCGCAGCACTTCGCCGGGCGCCAGGTCACGGCTGACCATCGTTCCGCCGGCATGGACAAAAGCCCAGCCGTCGCCCGTGAGCCGCTGCATGATGAAGCCCTCGCCGCCAAACAGGCCGGTGCCGATTTTCTTGTTGAAGGCGATACCCACGCTGACGCCCTTGGCCGCGCACAGGAACGAGTCCTTCTGCGCGATCAATTCGCCTCCCAGTTCCGACAGGTGAACCGGCACGATCTTGCCGGGATACGGGGCGCCGAACGCAGTCTTCTTTTTGCCGACGCCCCGGTTCTGGAACACGGTCATGAACAGGGATTCGCCGGTGAGCAGGCGCTTGCCGGCGCCCAACAGGGCCCCGAGGAAACCGCTGCTCTGCTGTGAGCCATCGCCGAAGATCGTCTCCATGGCGATGCCATCTTCCATATACATCATGCCGCCGGCCTCGGCGACGACGGCCTCCATCGGGTCCAGTTCGATCTCCACGAACTGCATGTCATCCCCGTAAATCTTGAAGTCGATCTCGTGCATTGTAGCCATGTTGATATCTCCTGTCGGACGCTGAGTTGACCCGCCGGCGGCGGGATTGTTTCAAATGTTCGCCGGATGAAATCGCTGACGGATTTCCCGTGGGCAAGTGGAGGTTCCTGCACCTATTTCAACGCGACTGCGAAGTGTTTCAAACCCCATAGTCCAGCCGCGCACATGAAAAAAGCCATCCGCTACTCATCTCTTCTGCTTTGGCTTCACATTGCCGCCAACATCGGTTTGGCGGTTTGGGCTTTCATGTATGCAAGCCGGTTTCGACCTGAGAAAGCGAAGTCACCAGAAACTGCAGTCGTGATGAAGGAGTTTGTGCAAACGATTGTTCCCGCATGGTCATTCGGGAACGCCTTCGCGTCTGGCAGCGTTCTTTTCCTGCTGAAATCCAAAATCAGACAACCAGGTCGTGGCCGATAATCGCCAACTTCATTCCAGCGTTGCGCGGCCCCAGTCTTCCGGCCGCCCCTGGACACCCGAACGGGGCGACCACGCGAGCCGCGAGCGATTGATGTTTTCGCCCTTGGCGGCGTCCGCCTTGTCGCCGTCGTAGAGGAGCACGTTGAACCCGAATTGGCGTTCATCCTTGGTCGGGCGCAGCCCGATTTCCGTGAACGGAATGCGGGCCCGGATCGCGTAACCGTCCGCCGTCTTCCACGAGACGAGCTGGGTTCCCGGGGCGGTTTCACCGACGTCACCCGGATTCGCATCCGCATCCCGCGCGGCCCGGACCCGGCCGGCAGTGTCGAACGGGAAAATGCCCACCTTGTAGCAACCGAGCGTGTGTTCGGCGCCAATCTGCGGGTCGAAGCACAGCTCCACCGAATCGCTGCGCCAATGTCCCCGGATGTCGTTGGGCTCGATGTTGCTGACCACGCGATCATCACGCACCCGCACCTCGACGAACACGTTGGTGCGGTCGTGGCCGACCCGGAATTCACCGCTGCAATCGGCGGCGTTTGTGACGGTGCCCTGCCAGGTCAGCGCGGGGGCGATTGCCTGGGCCGGTAACCGCTGCCAGTCCGGCGATTCCTTATCGGTCATCGGCAATTCCCCAACCCGCAGCACCTTTAGGAGCGGCACCACGTGCAGGCGTGCGGACGAGCGTAATTCCTGCCCGTTGACCACGGCGACCGACGTGATCTCGCCATCGGCCGGTCGGCCTTCCGGCGGCGTGACGATCACCCGCATCAGGTTCGTGCGACCCGGCGAAAACCGCATGTTCACCTCGTCGAAGTTCAGCTTCCACCCCTCGGGCACCGTGAAGCGGACTGTGGTGTTCACGCCGTTGGTGGTCGGGTTCACCGTGTAGAGGAACAGGTCGTTGATCTGCCCGGCGACCACCGACAGGTCCGTGACGTATTGCGCCGCCACATGGCCGATCCGTTCCTGCGATACCCAGCGTTGGTAGCGGTCCACCGCTGGCCGCGGAACGAAGCGCAGTTGGAAACCGGCGGCCGGCGGCTCGTCGCCGGCCGCCAACGACCGATTCGCCGCGTCCGCGATCGGCAGGCCGCGGAACAGGTCAGTTTCGTCGGTCGCGAAGGGAACGACGCTCTTCACCAGCGTGAAACTTTGCGGACGCCGCAGCCAAGGCGAGTTCGCGAAGTCACCGAATCCCTGCGACCGATGCTGGGACAATGCCTGGCCAGCCACCGCGCCGGCGGTGCCGCCACCGGGCAGCGGTTGACTCAGGTCGAGCGTGGCCCCGGTGCCGGCGGGACCGCCGTAGTAGAGCTTCCGCGGTTGCCACACCGGGAGGCCTTCCTTGGCCAGTTGCTCCGGAAAACGGCTGGGATCGGCGGCGGCATCAAACGCCTCGACCGCCAGCAGACCGGCCGCCTGATGGTTGCCGTGCTGCCCAGGATTCGGCGCCGGGTTCATCGTCACCATCACCTCGGGACGAAGCGACCGGACCAGCCGGACCAAGCGGCGCAAAGTATCCTCGTGTCCCCACTTCTCGAGCGTGATCGCGAGGCTTTCCGTGTAGGCGAAGTCTTCCCGATCCAGAAAGCAGCAATACCGAACCCCCAGGCGGCTCAGGCAATCGCGCAGTTCCGCCTCGCGCAGAATTCCGAGCGCCGGGCCGCCCTGAGTGCCGACCATGTTGCCGCCGCCCTCGCCCCGGGTGCAGTAAACGTTGGCCACCATCTTGCCTTTTCCCAGGGCGTAGTGAGCCAAGGTTCCGGCCACGCCCGTCTCGTCGTCCGGATGGGCAAACACGCCGAGCAGATCCGTCTTGAGCAGCGCGGCGCCCTGCTTGGGCGTCACTTCCTGTGCGTGGCCCAAACCCCAGGCCAGGAACAGGCCCAACGCAATCATCCCGCGGGAAATCATGGCGAAAGCCTGTTGCCTAACCCGCTCGATGGCCACGAGGAAATCGTTGTCGGCCGCTCCGGGCCAGCCGCCGAACCCGCCTACGCGGTGCCGATTTGTCCGCCGGCAAGAGTGCAACCACCCCCGCGCGCGAGTCCGGCGCGGGAAATCGCCGGGGCGGGTTTTTGGCAAAAAACTGTAAGCGGGGAATTGCGCCTGCGTTATCGTCGGCCCCGTGAATGCGACAGGATCCACTCCAACTGGACCACGCCGCTCAGGGTTTACCCTGATCGAGCTTCTGGTCGTCGTAGCCATCATTGCGGTGCTGGCCGGGCTGCTGCTGCCCGCCATGTCGAAGGCGAAATCCCAGGCCAAGAAGGCCAACGAGATGTCGTCGTCGCACCAGCTCATGCTGGCGTGGCAGATGTATGCGGATGATCACAACGACCGCGTGCTGCCCGGCTACCGGCATGGTTTTGAGGCATTGGACATGGACGGGCACCCGGTTCCGTTTCCCATCAACGCCCGCTACCCGTGGCGGCTGTATCCGTATCTCGGCAAGAGTTTCCAAGTCATCTACGCGAACGAGAATCGGCCGCTGCTGCAGCAGTTCCAGCGGATGGAGGACAAGTCCATCGGCATCTACGCCGCCAGCGTGTTCCCCTCCCTGGGCATCAATTCGACCTTCGTCGGCGGCGATGACAACGAACTCGCCCCCGAGGGCAAGGCGCGGGAGGTGTTTGGCGACTTCTGCGTGCTGAAGACGACCGACACCCGGCGCCCCAGTGAACTGATGGTGTTCGCCTCGTCGCGCGGGCCGTTTGAAGGCAAGATCGTGAACGGATTCTACCTCGTGCGTTCGCCGTTCTTCATGGCGCGCCGCTGGTCGCAGGACTTCAACGAGGCCGACGGTCCCGAGGCTTGGGGCCACGTGCATCCCCGGTTCTCGAACCGGGCCCTCGGCGGGTTGGTGGACGGGCACGTCGAGGCACTCAGCAAACGTGAACTTCAGGACATGCGGCACTGGGCAAATCAGGCCGACCGTGCCGATTGGAGCCTGCAACGGCCTGCCCGGTAAGGGCTTGGTCCGGCGGGTAAGGCGCACACGGCACCGTCGTCAGTCTCGCTTTGGGTCGCGCGCAAGGCCGGGCGGAAAACTGGTGTGTCCTCGTTTTCCGGTGAAGAGGCTGCCCGCGAGCTTGGTGGCCTGCTGCGGCCCCGATTCTTCCCGGTCCGGGAAAACCGTGCGCCCCAAAAACAGGTGGCCCCAACAGCAGCCTTCAGGCCGCGCCTGCCCCTGAGAGGCCGCAGATCCGGCTTGCTGGCCGCATCCGCGGTGGGGGTAACACCCCATTGGCTGGCACGGGCGCTCCCCTACGTTGTCCCGTCTCCTCAGGACTCAACGGCGAACGAACCATACCAACCCCGTCCTGGAGGCAGCTGAAACCCATGACGACACTCGAAATCAAGGGCGACTGGAACATCGCGAAGGGCAAACTCAAACAGAAGTGGGCCCACCTCACCGACGACGACCTGCAATATGTCGCCGGGAAACAGGAAGAACTGCTTGGCCGCATCCAGAAGCGCACCGGCCAATCCCGCGACGCAGTGGAAAAGGCGATCAAGGAATCCTGCGCCACCTGCTGTGGCTGACCGCGTGCCGTGCGGACGGGTGCGATGGAGGCGATGCTGGCAATCTGTTCCCCGAGGATCACCGCGTCCTGCTCGGTGAAATGCGGCACCCCGGCCGACGACGCGCGTGAACCGAATCCGGCACCGGGCCGAACGGTGAGCAGGTTGCTGCCGAGACTGGCGATCTGCGCCTTCACCGCGAGCGTCGCACCCTGTCCGAGCGTGACCATCGTGATGATGGCGGCAACGCCGATGAAAATGCCGAGCACGGTGAGGAAGGCCCGCGTGAGGTTGCGGCCGATCTCCCGGACGGCTATGGCGAAAGCGTTCCAGATCATGCGCGAAGTTCCTTCAGCCGGAGGTGCGGTCGGATTCGATCAAACCATCCTTGATGACGACGCGGCGACTGGCGGTGGCGGCCACGTGGTCGTCGTGGGTCACCATGAGCACCGTGATGCCGTGATCGGCGTTGAGCCGGGCCAGCAGCTCCATGATGTCGCGGGTCGTGACCGAATCGAGGTTCCCCGTCGGCTCATCGGCGAAAAGCGTGGTCGGTTCCGTGACGATCGCGCGGGCGATGGCCACGCGTTGCTGCTGGCCGCCGGACAATTCGGCGGGCGTGCTCCGGAGCTTGTCGGGCAGCCCGACGGATTCGAGCGCGGCCGTGGCGCGGGCATGGCGTTCCTGGCGCGAGATGCCGCGGTAGAGCAACGGTAGCTCGACGTTCTCCAACGAGCTGGTTCGGCCAAGCAAATTGAAGCCCTGGAAGATGAAACCCAGCGCGTAGCGGCGGAGCATGGATCGCTGGTCGTTGTCGAGGCCTTCGACGGCGATGCCCTGATAGTGATAGCTGCCGGTCGTCGCGGTATCGAGGCAGCCGAGGACATTCATGAGCGTGGATTTGCCGGAGCCGCTGGGCCCCATAATGGCGACGAACTCGCCGGTCCGGATCGCGAGGTCGATGCCCTTCAGGGCCTGGAACGCGGCGTCGCCCGTGCCGTAGGTCTTCGTCAGGCCGTGCAGTTCGATGAGCGGCGCTGTCAGCGAGGCGGTCATGCGGCAGGCGGGTTCGCGCGGAGAATGACGGCGAGTCCTTCGGCCAACCCTTCACCCGAAACCTCCGTGTGGCGGCCGTCGCTGAGACCGACCTTCACCGTGATCGATTCGGGTTTCCCCGCGCGCAGCACCCAGATCTGGGCGACCGATGGCTTGGCTTCGGCGGCCGTTTCATCCGGGCGGCTGCGGTTGCGCGTCGGCATGGGAATGAGGCTTTGGACGAATGACTTCTTCGCCGGCGCAGCCGCAGTGGCGGCGCTTGCGGGAACGAAACGCAGCGCGGCGGCGGGCACGAGGAACACGTTGGTGCTCGCCGCCACGCGGATGTCGGCGGTGGCCGTCATGCCCGGACGCAGGCTCAGGTCGTCGTTGGCGACGTCGAGTTGCGCGAGATAGGTGACCACGTTGTCCTTCACCGCAGAACCGTAGGACACTTTGGAAACGTTGGCCGTGTAGGACCGGTCGGGCCAGGCATCGACGGTGAAGGAGGAGTTCTGTCCGTGCGCTACGCGGCCGATGTCCGCTTCGGCAATGGTGACCTGCAGCTTCATGCGTTCGAGCTTCTCGGCGATGATGAAGAGCTGCAGGGCCGTGAAACTGGCGGCGACGGTCTGGCCGGGCTCGATGCTGCGGGTGAGCACGATGCCGTCGATCGGCGACTTGATGATCGCCTTGGCGAGATCGTTCTCGTTGATACGGACCTGCGCCTCGGCCTCGCCCACTCCGGCCTGGGCACTCAGGACATCCGCCCGGGCCCGGGCCGAGGCGGCTACGGCGGCTTCAAGGTCCGACGTGGGGGAAACTAGGATGCGGAAAAGTTCCCGTTCGCGGGCCAACGTGGCGTCGCTCTCCTGCACGGTGGCTTCGGCCTGGGTGACCTTGGCCTGGGCCGACTTCACGGCCGCGCGGCTGATCTCCGTCTGCTGGGCGAGCTTGCCGGTGTCGAGTTTGGCCAGCGGCTGGCCCTTGGTGACGCGGTCGTTGAAATCGGCATACACCTCCAGCGTGGTGCCGGAGAGTTCGCTGCCGACGGTGACCTCGGTGGTGGGTTCCAGATTGCCGGTCGCGGTGATCGTGAGGTTCACATCGCCGCGTTGGAGCAACTCGGTGACGTAGGGATCGGGCTGGTTTCTGGCCTTCGCCGCCTGTCGCCACCAAAGACCGCCCGCGACGAGAATTGCGATCGTCGCCAGCACTGCGAGGAGACGGAGCTTCGGGTGTTTGCCTTTGCCGCCCGATTGGATCGCAGCAGCGAGGTCCGCAGGTGGCAGCGCGGCGATGCGCTTGAGGCCAGGCGTCGAGGGCGCGGGCGATTTGTTGGCGGTCGGCGTTGGCGCCGGCGTGGCTGGGAAGGTGGAGGTTTCTTCAAGCATGGACGGCCGGGGAAAGTAGGCAGGGGGATTGAGCAGGCAGGAGAGCCTGCCGCTCAGCGCAGTCGCGCCCTCAGTATTCGTCCACGGTCAGGGAACGATTTCGGCGCATGCGTTCGTCCGGGGATTCTACCCAGAGCGACAGGCCCTTGATGACATCCCACAGCCCGGCGAAGGCGTGGTGTTCGCGGTCCAATTCGCTGGTGGCCCGGCGGTAGTCCTGGTCGAAGGCTGGCTCATCGCCGGGGCCGGCGGGCCAGGCGGGCAGGAGACTGCGGAAGAGTGCGTCCGCCGCCGGCTCCGGGTAGGAACTTCGCAGCTCAATCTTGACGCGCAGCGCCTGGGCGCAGGCATGGATGGTTTCCAGTTGGTCTTCGAGGCGGCGGGCGAGCTGGTTCCAATCCTTCCGCGTCGCCTGGTCGAGGGTGCTCGCGCAGGTGCGGATCTTCGACAGGGCGGCCAGGAGTTCGCCGTCTCGCACCTGCGCTTCCCGCCAGAGCCCCAGGGCCGTTTCCCGGCGGTCGGGCGTCGTGCCGGCGAGGGTGACTTCGATCCGGGCAACCAATTGTCGCACCAGCCCGAGGATGCCGGTGACATC
>JBIIUN010000290.1:0-6723 GCA_044339945.1 Kapaibacterium sp. (SeqCode) | reverse complement strand
GCGCGATCAGCGTGGCAATGTCAGGACGACCGTCGCCGTTGAAGTCGCGCACCTCGGAGCGCAGCGCACCGGGCAGGCCGAACAGTTCGTGGGCCGTGAGGGCTTGGTTCGTCCCGCCGGCGTGCCACGCCAGTTGGCCGACGTTGTTCCCGAAGCTGCTCACCACGAAGTCGGGCCTCGTGTCGCCGTTGAGGTCGGCCTGAAGTGCATCGGTCGTGCGGGGCAGTTGGGTGAGCACCGGGCGCAAGGTCAGCTTGCCGCCGGGCGCGGCTTCGAGCCACTGGACGCTCGCGAGCCGGGAATCGGTGGGCAGGAAGCTGCCGACTCCGGACACGAGAAAGCGGTGGTCGTAGCGCCGCCACGAGGCGACCCCTCCGGGCAAATCCACCGCGGCCGTGGGCTGGCCGAAGCGGTTGAGGCGGATGACCTTGCCCCGGGCAGCGTCCGCGGCCAAGGCGCCGCCCTCGGCCACCACGGCGACGGCGGTGATGGCGGCGTTGGTCAGGCGAAACGGCAGGGACCGCACCTTGAAGCCGGGCAGGCCGACGGCGATGGCTGGCCGATTGGTCAGCTGAAGCGGCTCCGCCGGCGCGTTCGCGAAGTAGTAGGCGACGAGCTTGGTCCACTGGGCCTCGGTGATGACGGGCGCGAGCGGAATCCGTTTGTGCTCCCGCAGCAGGGCGATGTTCGTGCTTTTTTCCAGTTCGGCAGTTGAGAAGCCGAGCCGGTATTTCATCCGGGGCAGGATCTGGTCGCGCCAGGTGGCCAAGTCCACCGCGTCCGGTGCGGGAAACAGGTGGCACGTCGTGCAATGGGCCCGGGCGAGCAACTGGCCTTCCAAGGCCGCTTCCGGACCTGCGGGAAACGTCTGTGCGCCGGCCGACCCCAAGAGCAGGAGCCAGACGAAGCACGCGATTTCTCGGACCCGGATGGACATGGCGATGGAGCATGGGCGGGCCGATTCGGCGGGCGAACAAAAAAGCGGCCCGAGAGGGAAGGCCGGAGCCGCCTACGGCCATTTGCAGGCGACCGGCAACAAGGGGTGGCTTGACCGTCACAGCCGGGGTCGGAAAGGTCGTCTTGACTCATGCGCGTGAAACGTTTTCTCGCCTGCCTCGGCTTGGTTTTGAGCTGGGCGGTGCTGAGCCTGCTGCCGGGCTGTGCCGGCGGCGCGCACGATTTTGCCGTCCAGCGTTTGGACGGTTCCCGCATCCAACTAAGCCCCTCGCCCGACACGCGGCTGTGGGCGTTTGTGTTCGTGGGGGTCGATTGCCCGATCGCGAACCGGTGCCTGCCCGAGTTGGCGGCGTTGGCCCGCGAGCATTCGCCGGCCGGAGTCCGGTTTGTGTTCGTCTATCCCAATCCCGACGAAACACCGGATGCGATTCGCCGGCACCAGGCGGAATACGGCCTGGAAGGGGAGGTGTTCCGTGATCCCGAACTGCGTCTCGCCCAGCGGCTGAATGCCAGCAAGACACCGGAAGCGGTGGTTCTGACCGTGGATGGCAAGCCGGTCTACCGTGGGCGGGTGAACGACCAGTATCTCGCCCTTGGGCAGGCGAAGCCGGCTCCTACCCGCCGGGACTTGGCCGAAGCCCTGGCGGAGTTCCGGGCGGGACGGACACCGTCGGGCTTGGCGCAGCCGGCCGTGGGCTGCACGTTTCGCTCGTTGCCCTGAGCGAGCGCCTGCTGGTCACCGTTGGAACAGCTGCCGGATGACGTCCTCGATCGGGACTTCCTCGACGCTGAAATCCTTCACCGGCAGTTCGTCGAGCAGGGCCTTCACCGACGTGATCACCCGGTCGCGCTTCACCTTGAGCTTGAGGCCGTCCTCGCCGCGTTCGACGACTTCGCCGTATCGGGTCGGATCGCATTGGGCGCAGGCGTCGGCATGATCGAAGCGGATCGTGACCAGCTTGTGGTCGGCGAAGCGGTCGAGCACCTCCGCCAGCCGGCCGTCGAAGAAGATCTTGCCGTGGTCGATGATGACCACCCGTTCGCACAATTCCTGGATGTCGGCCATGTAATGGCTCGTGAGGATGATCGTGGTGCGGCGGGTGCGGTTGTGGCGGCGCAGGAATTCCCGGACGACCTTCGCCGAAACGACGTCGAGGCCGATGGTCGGCTCGTCGAGGAAGAGCACCTTGGGCTGATGCAGCAGGGAGGCAATCAGCTCGCATTTCATGCGTTCGCCCAAGGACAGTTCGCGGACGGCGGTGGTGAGCTTGTCGCGGACGTTCAGCAGCTCGCTGAGTTCGTCCACGGTCCGCTGGAATTCGGCGTCGCCCAGGCCGTAGATCTTCGCGTTGAGCGCAAGGGACTCGCGGGCGGGCAGGTCCCACCAGAGCTGGTTCTTCTGGCCCAGCAGCAGCGCGAACTGCCGCCGGTAGCCGTCCTGGCGTTCCCACGGCGTGTAACCCAGCACGCTGGCCGTGCCGCGGGTCGGATACAGGAGGCCGGCGAGCATCTTGAGCGTTGTGGTCTTGCCGGCGCCATTGGGGCCGAGGAACCCGACGAACTCGCCTTCCTCGATCTTGAAGCTCACGTCCTGCACGGCGTAGGTCGTGGTGTGCTCCCGGCGGAACAGGCCGCGGAAGGCCCCGCCCAGTCCGGGCTGCTTCTTCACCGTCTGGAATGCCTTGGTGAGCCCCTGAACTTCGATCAACGCCATGTGCGGGGAAGGGTGGCGGCTGGCTCGGGCTTCACCAACGGAATTTCCCGTCCGGTCGATTGCCCGCGCCATCACGAACTTGGGGCATTGCTTCGCGCTCGGCCTGCCGGGAGGCTCCCGCCCATGACGTTGCCTTCGCAGTTATACGTGGACGGTGCCTGGCGTGCCGCGAAATCCGGCCGCACCACTACCCTGATCAACCCCGCCACCGAACAGCCTTTCGCCGAAGTGGCCGCCGCGGGCGTGGAGGACGTGAATGCCGCCATCGAGTCTGCCCAGCGTGCCTGGGAGGGCGGCTGGCGTGACCTCGCTCCGGGCAAGCGCGCGGAAGTGCTCTTCGCCATCGCCCGCCTGCTCCGCGATTACGCCGAACATCTCGCCGAGTTCGAGATGCTCCAGATCGGCAAGCCGATCAGCGATGCCCGCGACGAGGTGATGCTGGGCGCCCGGGTGTTCGAGTATTACGCGGGCGCGGTCGGGAAGTTCTATGGCCAGACCATTCCGGTGGCCCGTGGCGGACTCGACTTCACGCTCCGGCAATCCATGGGTGTCGTCGCGGCCATCGTGCCGTGGAATTTCCCGTTCCCCATCGCCGCGTGGAAGGCCGCACCGGCGCTTGCGGCCGGCAATTGCGTGGTGCTCAAGCCCGCTTCGCTCTCACCGCTCACGGCGCTCGCGCTCGGCCAGATCGCGCACGCCGCGGGCCTGCCCTCGGGCGTGCTGCAGGTGCTGTCGGGTTCCGGTTCCGCGGTCGGCGACGCGCTGGTCACGCACCCGCTGATCCGCAAGGTGTCGTTCACCGGCTCGACCGAGATCGGCCGGCGCATCATGGAACTCGCCTCGCGCGACATTAAGCGCGTGTCGCTCGAACTCGGCGGCAAGTCGCCCAACATTGTGTTCGCCGACGCCGACTGGCAGCGCGCGGCCGAGAGTTCGCCCATGAGCGTCTTCGCCAACACCGGCCAGGATTGCTGCGCGCGGAGCCGGATGTTTGTCGAGCGGAGCGTTTACGAACCTTTCGTGGAGAAGTTCGTGGCGGCCACGAAGAAGCTGATCGTTGGCGATCCGGCCAAGACCGAAACCCAGCTTGGCCCGATGGTCAGTGCCGGCCAGCGGGCCAGCGTCGAGGAATACCTCGCCGACGCGCGGAAACGCGGCAGCAAGTTCGCCACCGGCGGCGGCCGGCCGCACGCCCAGGGCTTTTACCTCGAACCCACTGTGCTGCTCGACGTGGGCAAGGAAGACCGCTGCTGGCGTGAGGAAATCTTCGGCCCGGTGGTCGCCATCACGCCCTTTGACGACGAGGCGACGATGCTCCGCGAGGTCAACGCCTCGCCCTACGGCCTCAGCGGCTCGATCTGGACCAACAACCTGTCGCGTGCTCTCCGCGTGAGCCGGACCGTGCAAAGCGGCGTGCTCAGCGTGAATTCGCATAGCAGCGTCCATGTGGAGGCGCCGTTCGGCGGCTTCAAGACGAGCGGCCTCGGACGCGACCTCGGGATGACTGCAATGGAAGGCTACACCGAGCTGAAGAATGTTTACGTGGCGGAGTAAATGACCAAGGCCCGATGACCCATGAGCCAACCGGCTGACGTCTCGTCCCGTCTATGCCTCGCCTGCGGCCTGTGCTGCGACGGGACACTGTTCGCCGACGTGGAATTGCAGCCCGGTGACTCCGCGGAACGGCTCCGGGCGCTCGGGCAGAAGCTCCGCCGCGGAAAGGATTCCACCGGGAATTCAGTGCAGAAGTTTGCCCAGCCCTGCACCGCGCTCGGGCCGGACTGCCGTTGCGCGCTCTACGCGGAACGGCCGGCCCGCTGCCGGCAATTCGACTGCGCGCTGCTCCGGTCCGTGCAGGCCGGCGAGCTGACACCCGAAGCGGCTCTCCGGCGGATTCGCCACGCCCGGAAGCAGCGCGATGCCGTCCGGAGTGCGCTCGCGGCCCTCGGCAACGAGGAAGTCGCACGACCGCTGAGCCAGCGTTTCCAGCGCACGAAACGCGCTCTGGAAGCCGGCGAGGTTCCGGAGGGACGAACCTGGGAAGAGGCGGCGGAGGTCTTCGGTGAACTGACGCTCGCCGTCAGCGCACTCCAGTTCACGTTGAGCCGGGAGTTTTATCCCGACTCGTAACCACAAGGTCCCGAAGGTCAATCCACCGTGTCCATCTGGGCCCCAGGGCAGTATTCGGTGGTGGCCATCCGGCGGCGGCTGCCCGTCACCTTGGTCTCACCGACGGGATTCGGACGGAGCATCCGCTTCTGGCGCTCGCGGTCGCCGGCACCACGGACCACCGGGATCGGTTGGCCGGTGTTGATGTCGAGGCCCGTGACATACATCGCCGCCGAGCCGGTCATGGGCAGCGGGATGAAGTCCTGCACCTGCTGGAGGTTCCACTTCTCTTCCTTCAGGAACGATTCCACGGCGCCCATTTCCTTCTCGGTGCAGCCGGGGAAGCTGGAGATGAAGTAGGGCACCAGATACTGCTCCTTGCCGGCCTGTTCGCTCAGGTCGAAGAACTTCTCCATGAACGCCGGGAAGTCGCCGGCCGGCTTGCGCATGCGGCGCAGTGTGGACGGATCCATGTGCTCGGGCGCGACCTTCATGTGGCCGGAGACATGGTTCTGCACCAGCTCCTTCATGTATTCCGGCGTGCGGAGGGCGACGTCCATTCGGATGCCGGATTGCACGAAGACATGTTTCACGCCGGGCTGGGTGCGGGCCCCGCGCAGCAGGTCGATGCCGGCCTTTTCATCGATGCCGAAGACCGGGCAGATGCTCGGCCACAGGCAGCTTGGGCGATGGCACTTCTTGCATTCCGGAGCGTGGCCGTTTTTCGCGCCGTAGAGGTTCGCCGTCGGGCCACCGAGGTCGGAGACGGTGCCGCGGAAGGTGTCGGCTTCCGTGAGCTTGCGAATCTCCTTCATCACGGACTCCTGGCTCCGGCTCGACAGGAACTTGCCCTGGTGGAAGCCGAGTCCGCAAAACGTGCAGCCGCCGGGGCAGCCACGCGACACGATGATCGAGTCCTTGATCGTGGCGAAGCCGGGCACGGGCTGCTGGTAACTGGGATGCGCGAGCCGCATGAACGGCAGTTCGTAGAGCGCGTCGAGGTCGGGGCCGTCCACCGGGAAGGCCGGGGCTTCCTGGAGCAGGGCGCGGTTGCCGTGCATCTGCACAAGCCGCTTGCCGCTGTAGGGCGTCTGCTGGGCCTCGACCACCTTGGTAAGGCGCATGAGGTGGTTCTTGTCGGCCTGCAGTTCCTCCCACGAAGGCAGGATGATGCAATCGCTGAAATCCGCTTCCGCCGTCGCCTTGCCGCCGAGGAACAGTGCGGTGCCGCGGATGCCGGAGAAGTCGCGGTTGCCCGCCCGGAGTCGGGTCACGATCTCGCGCACGGCGCTTTCGCCCATGCCGTAAACGAGCAGATCGGCCTTCGCGTCGGCCATGATCGAAGGCTTCAGCTTGTCTTCCCAGTAGTCGTAATGCGCCACGCGCCGCATGGACGCTTCCATGCCGCCGAGCACCACGGGCACGCCGGGGAACGACCGCCGGGACATCTGGGTGTAAACCACGGCCGCGTGATTCGGGCGCTTTCCGGGCACGCCGCCTTCGCTGTAAACGTCTTCCTTCCGCTTGTGCCGCGCGGCGGTGTAGTTCGACAGCATGGAATCGAGGTTTCCGGCCGTGACGCCCACGAAGAGTTTCGGCGCACCCATGACCTCGATCGAGCCCGCCTGCTTCCAGTCCGGCTGCGCCACGATGCCCACGCGCAGGCCCATCGACTCCAGCACGCGCCCGATCATCGCCGCCCCGAAGGACGGATGATCCACGTAGGCGTCGCCGGTGATGATGAGCACGTCGAGCTCGGTCCAGCCGCGGGCGTCCATCTCGGCCCGGGACATCGGCAGGAAGCCGTTGGGCTTCGCCTTCGATTTCTGCGACGTGAACTTAATGGGAACACTGGCCATATCCGCGCCAAGCAGACGGGAAGCAGCAGGGGTTGGCAAATCAAAGCAGAGTGATTTCATCTGCTTAAGACCGCTTCCGCCTGT
>JBIIUN010000020.1:0-21661 GCA_044339945.1 Kapaibacterium sp. (SeqCode) | reverse complement strand
CGCTCACGGACACCAGCCTGATCGTGCATTGGCTCACGCCGGAGCTGGGGCGGATCGCGACGGTTGCGAAGGGTGCCCGCAAGCCGAAGTCGTCGTTTTACGGCAAGCTGGACCTGTTCTTCGAGGCGGACCTCAGTTTTGCCCGGAGCCAGCGGTCGGAGCTTCACACATTGCGCGAGGTCGGCGTGCGCGACATGCGCAACGGTCTGCGGACCGACTTCGGCTACGTGACCCAAGCGAGCTACGCGGTCGCCTTCGTCGAACAAGTTACCGAAACCGAGACACCCCTGCCGGAAGTGCATGAACTCGTGACCGGTTTCCTCGCCCACCTGCCGAAACAGCCGCCGCAACCGCGGAGCATTTACGCCTTCGAGTTGAAGCTACTTGGGTCCCAAGGGCTGGAACCGGACCTAGAGGCCACGGCCTTCAGCCCGTCGGCGAAGTCGTTGATTCGCGAGCTGACCGAACTGGACTGGCCGGAATTACCGGCGCTGCGAGCCACTGCGAACGACGTGCAGGCGGTGCGGCAGTTTCTCCACGGCTACCTCATCTACCACTGCCAGCGCCTGCCGAAAGGGCGGGCGGAGGCCTTGGGCCTGAACGGCTAGGCCGCTCAGGGCGTCGGGATGCCGCGGGGCGCACGGTTGCCAGCGGGCGCATTGGTGCCGTCGCGTTGGCGGCGGCGTTCCTTCTCGGTCTTCTTCAGCAACTCATCGAAGCGCTGCTGCTGTTCCGCCGTGAGTTCGGTGCGGATTTGCTCCCGCAAGGCCTCGAACTCGGCCCGCGACTGCGGCGCGATGGGTTCCCACAGGGCGCGGAAGCGTTCTTGGCTGGCCTTCACCAAACCGTCGATACGGGTCTTCTGCTCCTCGGTCAGCTTGAGGTCGCGCTGGGCGCGCCGGAGGAATTCGTAACGCTGCCAGGCAATGGCCGGCAGCGGCGTCCGCTGGGCCAGTTCCGTCCGCACCGCCGCGCGGGTGCGGATGCGGGACACCGCGGCGCCGGTGATGGCGCCGGCGGCGAACAGCAGCACCGCGGCGAGGATGGCTTTCCAGGCCTTCACCAGTTTTCCGGAGCGGTTGAGACCGGCGCGAAGAGGGCCGATTCCAAATGGGTGCTGGCGAGTTCCAGCGTGGGTTCGGATTCGTCCAGCGGCAGGTCGGCCTGGGCAAAGCTGATCGCGCCGGTGACGCAGGCCAGCACGCAGGCTGACCAAGCCCCGCGCCACAACCAGGCGTTCCAGACCGCGAAGGGATCGGCCTTGGTCGCGCGGATCCGGGCGAGCACCCGTTGCTCGAAGGCGTAGGGAACCCGGTCCGATGGCGGCGCCTGACGGGCGGCGGCGAGGAGGGTTCGTTGGAGACGATCGAGGTTCATGTCAGCGATTGAGTCCGACGGCCGCGGGCGCCGCGGGGTTACAGATACTTTTCGGGGGCGAGGCGGTGGAGGATCTTCTTCATCTCGGCGCGGGCCCGGAAGGCGCGCACCTTGACCAGCGGCACTGACCAGCCGGTGAGCTGGGCAATCTCCTTCACGGGCCGGTCCTCCAGTTCCAGGAGCGTGATGATGAGCCGGTTGGCGGGCGACAGTTGGTCGAGGACCTTGCCGACCAGGGAACGGGCGGCATCGGCGTCGGCCGTGGATTCGTCCGGGCTGCGGGCGAACTTCTCCAGCCACGTGGATTCCTCCGCGGAAATCTCACTGAGGTTGTGCTCACGGTTGCGTTGGTGGCGGCGCAGGAAGTCGTAGCAGGTATGCACGGCCAGACGCATGAGCCAGTGTTCGAACGGCGCGTCGCCCCGCCACGAATCCAGCTTGGTGAAGGCCTTGAGGAAGACCTCCTGCACGATGTCCTCCACCTCATCCTCTCGGCGGGCATAACGCCGGGCGGTGGCGAACAGCCGCGCCTGATAGCGGCGGACCAGCTCCTCGAAGCGGGCCGGGTCGCCGCCGCGGATGGCGGCGATGAGCTCGGGGTCACTGGCTTCGGGCGGCACGGCGGCGGAGCGTGGCAGGGCGAGGGAAGCGGCGAAAGGGGCGGGCAACGGGAAGCGTCGGGCGGGCGAACAAAAAGACCGCCGTGCCTTCACACGGCGGCCTGCCCGGACGGCCGGGCCCACACACAATGGCGGACCGCAAAAGGGGCCGTGATCCCGCGACCGGGTCACTTGGTGTCGGACTTTTCCTTCGCGTCGGGTTTGGCGGCCCGCTCAAGGCGTTTGGTCAGGCGTTCGAGCTGCTTGGCTTCCTCGTCGGTGAGTTTGCCGGCAGCCTGCTTTTCCTTCAGCTCCTTCAGGCGGGCCTCGGCCTTTTCCTTGGCCTTGGCGGCGCGTTTGGCGCGTTCCTCGGGCGTCAACTTGGGGCGTTCGGCGCGCTTTTTGCCTTCGCCCTTTTCGGCCGACTTCGGCTTCTCGGGCTGGTCTTCGGCGCGGAGGGGAGCCGTGGCTCCGAGGAGCAGGCCGGCGGTGAGCAGGGACTGGAGAATGTGTTTCATGCGATTGGTGATTTACGGATGACCCGTGTGCGGAGGGAGACGCCAGGTGTCAGCGAGTGGTTACAGGCCGGCGCTTGTCGGGGCGGGGTGGACGGCTAGCTTCCCGCCGTGAGTGATCTCCTGATCGGCGCCCTCGGGGTCCTGCTGTCCACCAACCAGCCGGCGGCCCTCAGCAATCTGGTCGCGGAAAAGACCGGCTTCATCGTGCCCGCGGTCAACACCAACAACCCGGTCGAAATGGAACTGCGCCGGGTCATGGAAGCCGACGACGCGGCACAGGAGGAAGTCGAGCTGTGGCTCGCCGAAGCCGAGAAGCCCGCCGACCCGCTGACGGCGCCCACGGCCAACGCCCTGAAGGCGCGCGTCACCAAGCGCTTCGACGAGGTGAAGGCGCTCTACGAGGACTTCCTCGGGCGGCATCCGGAAAATGCGAAGGGCTTCCTCGCCTACGGCAGTTTCCTGAACGACATCGGCGACGAGCCGGGCGCCATCCAGCGCTGGGAAAAGTCCCGAGAACTTGACCCGAAGAATCCCGCCGCATGGAACAACCTCGCGAACAGCTACGGCCACATCGGACCGGTGGAGAAGTCGTTCCCCTACTACGAGGAGGCGCTGAAGCTGAATCCCCTCGAACCGATCTACTGGCACAACTTTGGCACGCTGACGTTCCTGTTCCGCAACGACGCCACCAACTACTTCAAGACCGACGAGCAGGGCGTGTTCCGCAAGGCGCTCGGCATGTATCAGGAGGCGATCAAGCTGGACCCGCTGAACTTCACCCTGCTCGCCGACGTCGCGCAGACCTACTACGGCGTGAAGCCCGAGGCGGCCACGGATGCCGACGGCCGACGCGCGGCCGAACTGCGGCTCATGCACACCGCACTCGGCGCGTGGACCAACGCCCTGGCCCAGGCGCCGGGCGCGGAGGAACGGGAAGGCGTCTACCTGCACATGGCCCGCTGGCACCTCCGGACCGGGCAGTTTGAACCGGCCAAGACCCACCTCGCCGCCGTGACCAACGAGGTGCACCAGGCCATGCGGAAACGGCTGGAACGGAACTTGTCAGAACGACAAGCCGGGAAACCGACGGAGCCCGCGAATTGAGCCGAGCCCGGACGTTCCCGTCCGCGACGCCGGTTCCAAGGCAGGGCCAGCTGGCAGGCGAGGGCGCCCGTGCTCCGCGAAAGAACCTGCATTAACGCCGGCATGGTGATCCAACGTCAGCTACGCCGGTATTTCCAAACTTAGCCACAAAACGACCGGATGAACCGGCCGGTTGAAATATCGCTGAGGACGATCCGGCCACCGGGTTCTGTGACCTGAAGCGAGGCGCCGTTGACGAGCACGGTGGCGTTGCGGGGCACATTGACAGAGCGAACGCAGCGGCCGGTTGCGGCCTCGAAGAGGTGGTAGAAGTCCTGGCCGGCGCGGCGGGCGACGTAGGTTGGAACAGCGGATGGGTTACTCATGCGGCCGGCAGATTGGCACGGTTCCAAACGCCTTGCCTGTCGCAGAGATTGGGACGGTCCTGCCGCATTTCACCAAATGTAGACGGTTTCATAGTGAATCGGCGACATGCTGGCGGTTGCAGCAAGATTCCCAATGGCAGCTTGAATTACGTCATACTCCACTTGCGAGAGGTTCATCCACTTCAGCGGTTGCCATCTAGAGCCCCATGACGGCTGGGGTGTCGGCAGATTGTTGATCAGGTAGACCACCGTTGCTCGGTCGATCGGGGCATGGAACAAACCGGAGACCTGTCGTATGTGGGGGTGCGAAATTTGAAATGCAGGAAACAACCCGGAGTGGAACGCAGTGAAGCAATATTTCAGTAGAATGTTGATGAGCTTTTGAGAGCGGCCGACAACTGGGTTTCCAGCCGTGTCGCTATGCCAATAGCTATTCGGACTTAGCTGCCTGACCTGCGCATTGATCGCGGTGACTTCGTTAACGAACCATTGGTTGAACGCTACCTGGCTGGCGAAAACTAAGTTCCACGAGGCAACTCTAGCTGCCAGTAGGGCCTTGCACTTCTCGGAGAGCTGAAATTTCAGTCCTTGGGTCCGCAGCAGCGTCGTGTTGAGAGCGCCGCGAAACCAAACCGGGTTGGTTAGCCCCGGAGCTCCGCCTTGGGTCAGGTCAACAGCTCGGCTTCCCCGTGATGCCAGAGCGATGCGATACAGGAAGCGATGCGAAGCACAGCTGACTGTGGGTGCGAGGTGGTTGATGCACTGTGGAGTCGGAGCAGGGATAGGCATATGTTGGCGGGGGGGTAGGTTTTTGAGGTGACACGCTTCGCCCGCATCAATCGGTCGAATTAGCCCACCGTCGAACCGCCTCCAGAACCTCGTCGGGCACGTCCGCATTGGCAATTCCCGCAACCTGCTCCAGTTCCCAGCGCTGCCCCTGCCGAACGAGGGAGACGGTGGCGCGCGTTGGGCGGAGCACCCGATACACGTAGCATTCCCCGGCCCGCACCCGGGGACCGTAAATCGCCACGCAGTGCCGCATTTCCTCGCCTTCCTGGACAAGGTCGGCCGCTGTCGTCAGCGGCAGGATATCCGCCGTGCCGGGCAACGGGGGCGGCGGGAACGGAATCGCCTCTTCGGCGGCGCGGCGCGCGTGATCCCGCCTCAGTTCCTGCACCAACGCGTCGTGGGTTCGAAGAAGTTGCCGCAGGCTGGCAAACGGCGGGTGCCGGAAGCCGCCGAGCAGGATTCCCATTTCCCAGGTGTCCTCCAGCAGCCGCAAAGTGGCCGAGATTTCGCCGTCCGGGGCGGCTTCGGTCATTTCCCGGACCAGCCGGGGTGTCAGCTCGGCGCGAAGCCCGCGGTAAGCGAGCACGGCCAGTGCGGTCGCGTTGAGGCGCGTCAGGTGGCGCACATACGGGACGCTCCAGGGGTCACGGACCACTTGGCGGAGCCGGAGCAGGAGCGGCACCCGACAGGCGGCCGGCGGCACTTTGCGCAGCACCCTCACCATGCTTTCGGTCGCAGGGAATCCAAGCCACGCGAGCATGTCCCGCTGGCGGCGCTTCATCAGCCGACGCACGGAACGCAGGGGCCAGCGGACCGGCTGCCGGCGAAAGCACCAACTGCTGGCCAGGCAGAAGGCGAGGGCCGGATTGGACCGCACGAGGTCCAGCGCGCCGGGACAGCGCGCCAGCAACACGGCCAGATGCCATTGCCGGGCGGCAAACGGGGCCAGCACCGCCTGGATGTCCGGCGGAAACGTGGCGGCCAGTCGCTGTCGGGCCTCAGCTTCGAGGGCGAGCTGGGCGGGCAGCCATGGCGGCGTGGGACCTGGCTGCCGGTCCTCGGATCCCTCGTCTCGCTCATCGTCTCCAGCGACGTCGGCCTGCCGGGGCAGCTCACGAGGTAGGCGTTGAATCCTCGGGGTATGATCGGCCACCAGCAGGTCGGGGTGCCCCAGGCGAAGTTCCGGGCGCACTGGCTGCCAGGGGCGGCTCGGCGTCTTGCGCCAGGCGCGCAGTTCGGGCCAGCCGCGCACGACTAGCATGGTGCCGTGGGTGAAGAGGTAGAACTTGCCGTCGCGGAAGTAGGAACCCCAACGGCGAAACCCGCTCCGCCCCGACGCTGTGCCTGCATGCGACATCGAGGCGCCAGCGTGGAGCTTCCTGGTGATTCTCGTCGTGTCGCAATCATTGCGACGGGCGGACGCGTGACGCCGGCCTCAAGGTGAAGCCATGCAACGAAGTTTCGGTGCTGGGCTGGGCTGGATTCTGTGGTTGCTGGTCGGCGTGACCCTGCACGCGGAGGAACTGCGGCCGCGGCTGCTCCATCCGCTGCGGTTCCGCGACTTCACCGTGACGGGCGAAGTCACCCCGGCAGGTGTGGCCCGGCTGCTCCGCGAGCCGATAAGGATCGGCACCGACGATCCGGCGGGATACGCGTTTCTCAGCCGTGACGGCGGCACCACCCATGTGCGCGTCGAGACGGGCACGGAGTATCTGGCGGCCTGGCAATCCGGCGCGCGGCCCGTGACGACGTTTGATCTGGCGATGGACTCGTGGTTCCAGACCACGGCGGGAACGCTGGTCTTCCTGCAACGCTGCCAACCGGCGACGAACAGCTTTCTGCCCGGGTACCTGCTGGCGAACCTGCCGGTCACGATCTTGGACTGGCATGGAGACGAGGAGCGCCTCCGGCTGGAACGGGACGGAGCCCGCGGCCGGCGGCTGGCGGACTACTGGCGCATGGGCCGACTCCGACGCTGGCGATCCACCCCAGAAGGGCTGCGCTTCCGGTTCAGGGCGCAGGACTACCAACTGACGGAACTGGCGCGTGGGGATTGGGACGGGGACGGGCAGGAGGACGTGCTGGTCGCGATGGCAACCCACTACCTCCACGGCACTGGGCGGAGCTATGGGATATCTGTAGCGCAACGGCCGGGGCGAATGGGTCGCACCGAGGCGGTCGAGTTGGTATTATGAAGGAGGTCAGAGAATTCCTTTGTGGCAGGTCAGGCCAGGCAAAGTTCAGGAATCTTGGTGCGATAAGGGTAGTGAGCCCAGACCCGGCTGCCGATGGCCCGATTCAATTGACCTTGAAGCTGACTTTTCAGGGCTGCTGGCGCCGTATCCCAAGCTAGGAGCAGCACTTCCCGGTAGCACCAGTAGTCAGGCTTGGTAAGCCGGGAACCGATGGATTTCCTTTCGGAGGACGGCAGTTCGATCCAATCGTCGAGCGCTTCAATCATTCGACCGCGAGACCGTGAGGTGTTCCCGGCAAACTCATTGTCCCAGATCGGGAATTCCCAAGGCGCAAGCATGTGGCAGCCTTTTGATGGGAAAACTGCCGAGTGTTTAGCGGTGGGTTTGAGGATCTGCGCGGAGTCAAACAGCGTTCGGAGCGGGTGTGAAGTTGGCAAAGCATGTGGGAACTGACGTCCAGTCAATCCCGGTGTCAGAGCCGAGAATGCGTTTTGCAGGGCACTGGGCATCACAGCAAAACGCGCCGTGGGAAAGGGGCGCAACGCCTTCCAGAACGTCAACTCATGCAGCATGTCGTCCCACAACGAGCCGCCGCTGTGGAGTCCGCTGTTCCAAGACATCACGCCCTGACTCGTGACGTATCCTCCGACTGAATTACCGCCAAGTCCCGCTGGCTGATGGAGGGCATTGGTAACATTGGCGTAGAAATGGTTGTGGAAATCGCGTCGCCAATGCGAATTCCCGCGGAAGGCGGAAATGCCGGAAGCCAGGTTGGTGCTGTTCAAGAATGGGCAAGGCATATTCAGAGAATGTCTAGCGTTCGATTGATGCCTTGCTCCAACCCCTCAATGCGGTGAGTCAATTGTCCCTCGTGGGTGAACCACTGGTTGTCAGAACCACCGTAGCTCAACCCTGGCAAACCTGCCTCCGGCTTCGCGTCGTTCTCCGAGCGGATTTCCAAGAGCGATTTGCCTTCGGGACGCTTTGAGTTGCCGCTGTATACTGGACCAGTCGGAAGGATCGTCTTCGAAGGCCAGCGATACCAACCGGTTGGGTCGTGAGCCATTTGCCCGCCAGCATTGCGTGGGATTACGACCGCCGGGCTGTCCTTCCGGTGGAGCATCCACGGATAGGTTCCTTCTGTGGGCACCTTCACCCCGAGCCAATGGAATTCGAAATCCAGTCCGTCTTTCTGCCCCTTCAGCGGGGTTGCGTTCGGATCATTCCGCCGAGCCAAACGGATCAGGTGGCCAACGACTTGGTCTAGCGGCCAGAACTCGAAGTAGAGATCGAAAGCGCGGTATTTGTCGTTGAGGTGCTGATGCCCTGCTTTGAAACAGGTCAGCATGGAGTTCGTCAGGTTGGCGTCGGCCACCCGGTTGATGGCGGCGAAGGTCGCCAACTCGGCGATCCCTTCGACGACTTCGGTCACCGCATCGCCTTCCAAACCGTCTTGGCCATACTGCGAAAACGCAGTTGAACTCAGGCCTGATTTGGGATGCACAAAACGGTCCGTAACCCAGTGCGTCAATTCGTGGGCCAAAACCACCGCGACGGTCGCCGCGATGTTGGACTGCCGCTGTTGCGCGGCGGCGGCCAGCGGATTGAGGAACAGGGTCACCGTTTGGGAGCTGTTGGCGTATTGGCCGAGCAGTCCGTCGATCTCACCGTCCAGCCGCGCTGGCGGTTCGTCCACGAATTCAATTGCTGGCCATTGCATGTCAGGCCGCTGGAACCCCAACTGCTCAAACATCGCAATCAGTTCGCGAGCCAGAATGGCGGCCGCGGTGTCGCCCCGGAGCAGGCCTGGAATCGGTGTGGTGGTGCTCATGACGTGAAGCGCTCGGCGGTGAAGTTGGCGGAAGTCTGGCAGCCATGACGCACGGCGCAAAGCGTGAGCGCCGCGAGGTTAGGCACTGCCAGTTTCGCCATCATCCGACGGAGGTGTTCGCGCACGGTGGATTCGCTGCACGCCAGGTTCCCGGCGATCTGTTTGGGCGCTTGGCCTGCAGCCAGCAGGGCAAAGATTCGCTGCTGCTTGGGCGACAGGTCCGCCGCTGGGGATTCCACCCACGGGCGGGCAAAGCCGACGAAACCCACGGTGGTCCCGCGGCTCCGAACCGAGGCCGTGCGCAGGCGAATCCGCAGCGTTGCGCCATCACGCCGGACGTTGACCAAGTCGCCTTCCCAGCCGCCGGTTTCGCGGGTCGCCCGGTTGACCTCGCTGAGCAGCGCGGGTTCGGTATCGGCCGGCACGAGCCGGGCCGGGGACTGGCGCGTCAATTCCTCCGCCCGCCAGCCGTAGAGCTGCGTGAAGCGGCCGTTGACCCGCACGAAACGGTTGCGGGCGTCACACAGGCAGACGGCCTCGGCCGAGACGTTCACGGCCTGCCAGACTGCGTCCAGGGTGTCCTGTTGCCAGAGCGTCATGGGGTGCCTTTCGCCCGGGGCCATTCGCTGATGCGGGTCCAGCAGCGCTGGAGCCACGCGGCGTGCGCGGCGGGATCGGCTTGGTGTTTCAGGGCCGCCTGGGAGCCGAGGTGTTTGTCGGGCCACAGGTGGAGCTGCGGAGCGAGGCCCACGCGGGCCGCCACGCGTTCCACGAGCCTCAACTGCGCCACCGAATAATCCCACCACGCCTCCCGGCTGGCGAATACGGCCGTGTTCAGCGAGATCCCAAGGGCGGCGGCGTGGCGGGCAATCCGCGTGACGTTCTCGGCACGCACGTTGATCGGCTCGTGAAAGACGGTCAGCGGGCGGAGCCGCGCGACTTCGGCCAGCGTGACGGTCAAATCGGCCTCATCCACCTCGGGCGGGGTCGGGGCGAGCGCGACATAGACCGGAATGCCGGCCGCGGCGGCGGCCTGCAAGGTGGCCAGGCGCTGGCTCGGGGCAGGCGCCTTGGGCTCATAGACGCGGGCGAGGTCATTGCGGAGCGTGGGCAGGCTCATGCCGAACAGCAGCCGGGAGCCGAAGCTCTGGAAGAGGTCGAAGTCCTGCCGGGCAAGCGGGCTGCGGGTGAGGATGCGGACGTTGAGCGTGGAGGCGTCACGGATGAGTTCCAGCGCCCGGCGCACGATGGACCGGGCGTGGGCGCGCAGTTCGGCGGCCCGGGCGGCCTCGGGGTGCTTGAGGACCTGGTAGGGATCGGTGGTCGTGCAGAGCATCACGGCCCGGTTGCCGTCGGGCTTCAGGGCTGAGGCCGGCGTGCGCTCAGCCTGGCGCAGCGACGCGAGGAACTTCTTTTCGTCCCATGACCGCACCAGCACGTAGTCGCCCCACTCGGCGTCGGGATCGGTCACGCCGTAGGCGGACAGGGCGGCGGCCTGCTTGATCGTGGCGGCGCTGGGCACGTAGCAGAAGCGACAGGCATGGTCACAGCCAACGAAGAAGTTGAGCGACCAGGAGGACAGCGACTTGTAGACGAAGTTGTTCGGCTGGATCAGCGCCGGACTGGTCCAGCGGCTGACGGGTTCGGGGCGGACGGCGGGGTTGCGGACCGGCGGTGGGGTGAGGGGCGAAGCTGTTTTCATCGGGCACACACGCAGTGTTGGCCCAAGGTTGTCGCCGATCCGGTCGGCCGACGGCAGGGGGAGAAATGCCCCCGTTGACCGGCGTGGCCTCAGGCTTCCAGCAACTGCGCGGCGAGCACCAACGCGAGGGAACGGAGCGTGGCGGAGCTGACGGGGCGGTCGCAGAACTTGCGCCCTTGCCGCGCCAGGCGGTCGAGGGCCTTGCGGCTGGCCTTCTCCGTGCGATAGGCGGTGCATTCCTTGAGGGTCTGGCCGCGGGCCAGCTCCTGGAGCAACCGGAGCTGTTGCGGCTGCCGACGAGCCAGCGCGAGGAAGGCGGGCAGGTCGAACCGCCCCCGCACGACCTGGTCACACAGGGTCGGGGCAAAGCTGGTAAAGCTCTCCGGGATGGCTACGCCGACGCGGAAGGCGCGGCCCCGGATCTTCCGCTCGAAGGCGATGACCAACACGCCCTGATCGTGGCCCGCGACGTCGTTGATGAACCGCTGGACCGAAAAGCCTTCCGTCCCGAGGCGCTGATTGAAGCCGGCGATCTTGGAGCCTTGGCGGACGAGGGCCGCAGGCTGGAGCAGGCAGGCTGCCGTCTCGCCCAGCAGTTCCTCGCGGGTGCGTTGGTAAAACCGGCAGCAGGCTTCGTTGACCCATACGAACCGCCGTTGCTCATCCGTGACGGTCACTGGCACCGGGAACAGGCCGTAGGCGTCGTTGAAGTGGGCCTGCAGGTGGGCGGGAAGACGTTTGATGAGTGGGGTAGTCATGCCGGCTTCGAAACTCTCCTGATCCAGTTCAGGAGAACATCACTGCGCCTTCGCGGTGGCTCCGACTGGCGCCACCTCGATGATCCGGCCGGGAAGCCAGCCGACCTGCTCCTTGAAGCGGGTTGGCCGAGTGTATTCGAGCACGTAGATCTTGCCGCCCGCGACGTGCACGTCCATGGGTCGGCCCAGCGGGGCGAGGAACGTCTTGGTCCGGGCCTGCCAGCGGCCTTCCGCGGTGCGCTCGAGCTTCACCGACAGCACGTCGAAGCCGCAGTCCTGCTCGTCGCCGGTCGTGATGAGGTTGCCGAAGCGGCCCATCAGGAAGCCGATCCGCACCGATTCCGGCCAACTCGCGTCGAGCCACTCCAGCCCGGCGGGGGAACTGTGCGGGGTGAAGGTCGCCGTCGGTTTGCTACCGGCGAGCGCGTCGGGCCCCACGTTTTCCACGGGCAGCGCGAACTGGATTCCGGCGGGCGCCTCGGGGGTGTGCGGATACCAGCGGTGGCCGGCGGGAGTGAGCCCCAGTTGATAGGGGAAACCGTGGTGGCGCGGAGGCTCGCCGGCCTTCGGCGGAACGACGTGGTCCATCTCCTCGCCGGCGTGGGCGTCCGGTCCGTTGGCGACCGTGAAGAGATTGCCGGCGCCGTCCCAGTTCAGGCTGTAGGCATTTCGGATGCCGCGGGCGACGACTTCCAGCTGGGGTTTGGTGGCCTTCGGATCAAAACGCCACACCGCGGCCGTGATGTCCGTCTCGCCCATCTGCCCGAGCTGCGGGTCGGTGCCGGCTTCGCCGCCGTCGGTGCGCGAGCCACTGGCCAGGTAGAGGCGACCGTCGGGCCCGAACCGCAGGTCGGAGACGCCGTGGTTGTAGGGCCCGATGCCGTGGGGGTAACCCGTCCGGAACCAGAGCTTGGGCGCCACGGGATCGCCCTCGGCATCAATCGCGGACGTGCGGAGGATGCCAACCTCGTTCGTGACCAGCGGCCGCGAGGCGATCCGTTGGTTGAAGCTGATCCAAAGCCTTCGTTCGGCATCCAGCGTCAGGCCCAGCGTGCTGAAGTCGCCCGGCCGCAGGTCGGTGTAGTTCGTGGGCCAGACGAGCTGCTTGAATTTCTTGGTCGCGAGGTCGAGGCGCCAGACGGAGCCGTTGAGCCCGAGCACGAAGAGGCTTTTCCCGAGGCGATCGCTGGCCAGCCGCGTGGCGAAGTCCGGCAGGCGCGCCGTCTCGGTCACCGTGAAGCCGGCGGGCGCCGCAGGCAGCGGGCGGAAATCGCTGGCCCGTTTCAGCGCGTCGAAGGTCGGGAAGTCGGTCTTGGCGCGCACGACCGCCACCTCGGGCGCGATGACCCGGCCGCCGGGGTTGCCCCAGGAGTTCATCACGAACGTCAGCACGTCGGCGACCTGCTGGTCGGTGAGCAGCGCCGGCGGCATCTGGCCGTGGTAACGGACGCCATTGACGGTGATGGGTTCCTTGAGCCCGGCGACGACCGCGCGGATGGCCAGCCGGCGGTTCTGCTGGAGCCAGTCCGAGGCGGCGAGCGGCGGATAGGAGCCCGCGGCCCCCCGGCCGGAAAGCTGGTGGCACATGGAGCAGTTCGCCGCGAAGAGCACCTGGCCGCGGTTGAACGTGCTCTGCAACTCCGGCGGGACGGCCGGGGATTCGGCGGCGACGAGCTTCAGGCAGGCGAGCCCAAGGGCAAGCAGGCGACGGAAGGGGCGGGGCATCGCCGCGGACGTTACGGAGGCGACCGCCCGAGTCAACCGGCCCGCCGCCGAAGCGGGCGAAACGTGGCGCTGCCCCCGCGATCCGTCCGTTGGACTCCCTCTCTTCCACTCGAAGTGGAGGAGAGGGCCGGGGAGAGGAGGTGCTGAGCGTGGTTGGGGCGACCCCTCCCCGCTCGTGCCTCGCAGGGCGAGGGAGTCACCCGGGACCGTGCCCGGATGCGCCTCGCCGAAGCCGCCGGTGGACTTGGCCGCCGGCGTTGGGCCACACTCGCGGCATGTTCCAGCGCGTCGCTCTCTGCCTTGGCCTCGCGGCCACCCTGACCACCCAGGCCGAACCCTGGCCGGAATTCCGCGGGCCCCGCGGCGACGGCACCACCCCGGCGCGGCATCTGCCCGTGAAATGGTCGGCCACGGAGAACGTGGTGTGGGCCACCGACCTCCCGGGCACGGGTTGGTCGTCGCCGGTGATCTGGGACAAGCTGCTGTGGCTCACCACCGCGAAGGACGACGGCCACTCGCTCCGGGCGCTCGCCGTGGACGCCGAATCCGGCCGCCTGGTCCACGACGTCGAACTGTTCCGCGTCGAGGCCGTCGAACCGATCCACAGTCTCAACAGCCATGCGTCGCCCACGCCCGTCATCGAGCGGGATCGCGTGTATTGTTTCTTCGGCCGCTACGGCGCGGCCTGTCTCGACAGCCAGAGCGGCAAGGTGCTTTGGAAGAACACCGACCTCGCCCACGACCACGGCGGCAATGGCCCGGGCAGTTCCCCCGTGCTGCACGGCGGCCGGCTGTTCCTCACCTGCGACGGCACCGTCGAGCGGTTCGTCACCGCGCTCGACGCGCGCACGGGCAAACGCCTGTGGACCACGCGCCGCAGCAACGGCCCGCAGCTGGATGGCAAGGCGCTGGAGCTGAAGAAGGCCTACCACACGCCCAGCGTCATCACCGTGGACGGTCACGACGAACTCATCAGCATGGGCGCCTTCCGCGTGAGCGGCCTCGATCCCGCGACGGGCCGCGAACTCTGGTGGGCGGACATCCCGGGCTTCTCCAACGTCACCCGGCCCGTCTTCGCCCACGGGCTGCTTTACCTCGCCACCGGCTTCATGAAGCCGGAGCTGTGGGCGATCCGTCCCGGCGGCCAGGGCGACGTCACGGCGACCCACGTCGCGTGGAAGGTCAGCCGGCAGGCCCCGCAGAAACCGGCCGTCGCGGTGGTCGGGCAGGAGGTCTACATGATCTCCGACAACGGCATCCTCACCTGCCTCGACGCGAAGTCCGGCACGATCCATTACAGCGAACGGCTGGGCGGCGAATTCTCGGCCTCGCCGCTCGTGGCGGGCAACCGGCTCTACTTCTTCGACCAGCAGGGCAAGACGTCCGTGGTCGCGGCGGGGAAGGAGTTCCGGGTGGCCGCGAAGAGTTCGCTGGGCGACGGTTTCATGGCCTCGCCCGCGGTCCTGGACGACACCCTGTTCCTCCGCTCGAAGACCAAGCTCTACCGCGTCCAGAACCAGTCCGCCGCAGCGCGCTGAGGTCGGTGTGGCCTCGTCTGCTGCTGCGAGACCGAGTCACCGTCCAGCCGGTTGTTTCAACACGCTTTCCGACCAAGACTCCGCCGGGTGCGCTGGCCTTCGGTGGGATGGGCAGGTTCCGAATGAAAGTGTGACGGTTACGGGACTACCGCGAACAAGGGCAAGGAACTCATTGCCACCGGTGCGGGCAGCTACCGTAACCAGACCCTCGGTCTTTCCATCAACAGAACTGTGCCATGAACATCAAGCTGATCATTCCCTTGGGCGCATGCGCCGCGCTCGTCGCGAGCCATGCCGCACCGTTCGTAAACCTGACGTTTGATGAACCTGATTTATCGGGTCCGTTTACGCCGGTTCATCTAGGTGGGCCTCAGATTGGAAAGACGTCGCAATTGCTTCGAGGCTGGACACCAATTCTTAATGGTGTGGCGCCAGATACGATGACCTATTCTCCGGTCGGCACTTCCAGCACCGGCCATTTGACTCTTGAGGAAAACCTGACGTCGCCAGCCGGTCAGCGGACTCTCGGATACTACATTCTCTTCTCATCCAGCCCACCCAACCAAGCGAACTTTTCCATAAAACAGACTGGGACAATACCATCGGATGCGGCGTCGCTGGGGATATTTGCGAATCATCTTCTGGAAGTCCGCATCAATGGCGACACCATTTACACCGTTGATCCTGAAATCACAGCCTATCCGTGGGTTGATGTCTCCCGCTTCGCTGGCCAATCGGTGGATTTGGAGTTCAGCGTGATCCAATTTCCATTCCAGTCGGTTGGCATGGGCTTCGACATCCTTGGCTTTAAGCCGGTGCCCGAACCTTCGACCTGGGCGCTCTTCGGCGTTGGTGCAGCCGCAATCCTCTGCGTCGGCCGCCGGAAAACCTGAACACCGGTTTCCGTTCCGAATCCACTCCCTGTTCGCTGTTCTGATGGGCACATCTGTTCTTCGTGGCTACCGGGGCCGGTTCGCGCGGTAGCCGCGGAGGTCAGTCCGTGGGCGTGCCGGTTCGGCGCGGCTTGACTGCCACCGACTCACGTCGGCGGCTACCGCGGGAGCTCCGACTGCCAGCTCAGCCACGGTGAAAAGATGCGCCCCCGCCGGCTTCCTGGCCGCAATGTTCTTTGGCGGCCGGCCGCAGTTCGGCCACGTTCGCCGCCATGCGAATCCTCGGGCTGCTCTTTTCTGCGACCACCTGCATCGCGGGGGAATTCATCAACCTGACCTTTGATGATCCCGACTTGTCCGGACCGCTGACCGAGGCTTATCCGGGCGGTCCATTGTTGGGCAAAACGTCACAGCTCCTCCGGGGTTGGAACCTGCTCGCAGACGACCAGTCGGTGGGGATCGCAAGCTATTCACCATTCGGTTTCCCTGGAGGAGATGGAATAGCAAGCTTGGTTGGGAATTCTCCTGCGGAAGCACAGACGGTATTTGGAGCCAACACGCTCTATCTCGCGTCTCCTGGTTTTACCTCCACGGATGGGCCGGTGATTCGCCTTCGGCAGACCGGCACGGTGCCGGCGGACGCTCAGGGGCTGTGGATTTTCGGCACTGGCAGGCTGCAGATGTTGATCAATGGGGAGCTGGTCAACAACATTGGAAATGTGGCTGATCCCGTCGTGGACATTTCGCGGTATGCAGGACAGACGATTGATTTGGAGTTCGTGGTTTCTCGGAGAGATTCCATGAGGTTTGATATTCTAGGCTTCAAACCAATTCCCGAACCCTCCACCTGGACACTCGGCGGCATCGGCGCCGCCGCGGTTTTCTACTTTGCCCGCCGGAAAAACTAATCGCCCGCGCCGGTTCCCGAATCCACTCCCCGTTCGCGGTTCACACGGGCGCATTTCTTCATCGTGGTTACCGGCGCCGGTTCGCGCGGTAGCCGCGGAGGTCAGTCCGTGGGTGTGCCGGTTCGGCGCGGCGTGCCCGCCACCGACTCACGTCGGCGGCTATGGCGGGGGCTCCGACTGCCGGCTCAGCCACGTTGTTGGCAACGGAGCGCGCCAGGCTGCTGGCTTCCGTGGCGGTGGTGACCGGGTCCACCTTCACGGTGTCGTTGCCGGCCTGAGTCGGGCAAAAAGCCGGTTGACCGCGGGACCGCTTCGTCGAGCTTCGGCGGCATCATGAATCCCCGCTTGTTTGCCTCGCTCACGTTGACCGCCGCGTTTGCCTCCGCGGCCCTGGCCGGAGACTGGCCGTTTGTCCGTGGCCCCAAGGGCGACGGTTCCTCGCCGGAGAAGATTTCCAAGAAATGGCCCGACGCCGGTCCGAAGGTGCTCTGGAAGGTCACCAGCGACCGCGGGTTCAGCTCGTTTGCGGTCGGCGGCGGCGCGGCCTTCACGCTGGAGCAACGGGACGTGGATGGCGCTTCGCAGGAGGTGCTGGTGGCGCGGAATGCGGACACCGGCAAGGAGTCGTGGGCGAAGCCGCTCGGCGCGGTGAAGTTCGACGGCGGCGGCGATGCCGGCACGGGGGACAACAAGGGCGGCGACGGCCCGCGTTCCTCGCCGACGCTCGACGGCGACCACGTTTACGTCCTCACCGGCAAGCTGGTGCTGGCGTGTTTCTCCGCGAAGTCCGGCGCGGAGCTGTGGCGGCATGATCTGCTGAAGGAATTCGCCGGCCGGAACATCCAGTGGCAGAACGCCGCGTCGCCCCTGATCGAGGGGAACCTGGTGCTGGTGGCCGGCGGCGGGGCGGGGCAGTCGTTGCTGGCCTTCGACAAGGCCGACGGCAAGGTGGCCTGGAAGGCGTTTGATGAAACCATGACCCACGCGACGCCGACGGCGGCGACGATCCAAGGGCAACGGCAGGTAGTCTTCTTCGTGAAGTCCGGCTTGTTGGCGGTCGAGCCGACCTCCGGCAAGGAGCTGTGGCGTTACGCGTTCCCGTTCCGCATCTCGACGGCGGCCTCGCCGGTCGTAGCCGGCGACATCGTGTATTGCTCGGCGGGTTACGGCGTGGGCGCCGGGGCGGTGAAGCTGGCGAAGGCGGACGGCAAATTTACCGCGACGGAGATTTATCGCTTCAACGGGGACAAGCCGCTGGCGAACCACTGGTCCACGCCGGTCCTGCATGACGGGCATCTCTACGGCATGTTCCAGTTCAAGGAATACGGCAGCGGTCCGGTGAAATGCGTCGAGGTCGCTACCGGCAAGGTGAAGTGGGAAAAGGCCGGCTTCGGGCCGGGCCATGTCATCCTGGTGGATGGCCACGTGCTGGCCCTGGGCGACGCCGGCCAGTTGGTGCTGATCAAGGCTACGCCGGATTCCTACCAGGAAGTGGCCCGGGCCGACGTGCTGGCGGGCAAGTGCTGGACCACGCCGGTTGTGGCCGGCGGGCGCGTGTATGCCCGCAGCACGAAAGAGGCGGTCTGCCTGGATCTCGGAGTGAGTTCCGCGTCGGCGAAGTAAGCCTTCGTTTCGTAGCCAGCGTCTTTGCGACGACGGCGGCCCTTGGGCCGCCGTCACGTTTTTGGCAGTGGGGATTCGTCCGCTTCGGCCGCGACCTACCCCTTGGCGGCGGCCGGGAATGACTTCAACCAACGCCATACGCGGAGGGCTTCCGTCACGCCCCACGCTTGGGCGTCACAACCGCGCTGCGTGTGCGGCGCGTCGCCGTCGACGATTTCGGGCAGGTGCCCGGCACAGCCATGGGTGAACAGTTGATTGGTGCTGCCCAGGTAGGCCTGCGCTGCCGCCAAGGCGCCGGGATCTTCGGGGAACGCCTTGGCCAACGCTTCGCAGTAGCTGGGGAAAGTCCAGGTCCAGGCGGTGCCGTTGTGGTAGGCGGGTTTGCGCCGGGTGTCCTCGTCGCCTTCGTAGTGAGGCCAGTAAGGATGGTTCGGATCGTTCAGCAGGCCGCCGTGGTGGCCGTGAATGGGCAGCGGCGGGATGACTGGCAACGGCGCCAAGGACCGCAGGGCGCCGGGAACAACCAGGTGCCGGCCGGCCGCCACGACCATCCGCCGGGCGCGCTCGGGGAACTTCGGGTGCCGGTCGAGTCCCAGCGCCACGACCAGCAGGCAGTTGCTGCGGAGGGCGTTGCTGGGGGGCGCGGTCCGCGCCGGCGTGTCGCGGGCGGCCAGCAACACGTCGGCATACCAGCCACATTCCTCCAGCCAGAAGTAACGGTGCAGGTTGTCCTCGGCGCGCTTGGCGAGATCCGCCCAGGATTCGCCGCGACCATCCCACGGGGCGGCACCGAGGCGGTCGAGTTGGCGGAGCAATCGGATCCACAGCGCCTGAATCTCGACGGGGTAACCCTCGCGCGGCGTGCCGGCGGGATGATTTGTGTCCATCCAGGTAAAGTGGCTGGGACTCCAGACCAGCCCGGAGGCGTGGTCCACGCGGATCGAGTTGGACGTGCCCGCGAGGTAGCCGCTGGCGATGGAACGGAGCACTTCGCGCAGCGTTCGCGTGGGGTCGACGGCAGTGTCGTAAAGGGCAGGGGACGCGTCGGCGGATTCCGCTGCGGCCAGTTCCTCGCAGACGATGCCAAACCAGAGCGGGGCGTCGCTGGTATCGCGATTGGACGCGTCGGTGCCGTGGATGCTGTTCGGCAAGGTGCCGCGGTCCTCAAAGCGGCCAAACGTGGTCAGCAGTTCGCGCACTTCCGCGTGCATCCCGGCGGCGATCAGGCCGCGCGCGGCGATCAGGGAATCGCGACCCCAGTCGAGGAACCAAGGGTAACCCGCGATCACCGACTTGGTGTCGTCGCGGCGGACCACGTAGGCTTGGGCGGATTGAACCAGCGCCGCGGTGAAGGCGTCCGGCGGCGGACTCGATTGGGTGGCGCGTTCGACCGCCTGTTCACGACGACGCAGACGTTGGGCGACGAAATCGTTCACCTGCGTATCGGTGGGCGGGACCGCCTCCGCCGTCGCGACGATCCGTGCGGTTTCCCCGACGGGCATGGGCAGTTCGAACCAGCCCGGGCTGTAGGCGTCGCCGGCGCCCTCCTGGCCGCGGCTGGCCTCGATGGGGTGCGGCACGTTGAGGCTCCATTCCGGTGCGTGGTGATAGGCGCCGCGGTCCGACCAGGCCCGAAACTGGCGGTCGGCCGCCGGGGCAAATTCGAACCCGTTGAAGGACGGCTGTGTCTCCGAGACCACACACTGACCGAGGCAGGCTTGCCGGCAGTTGGAGCTGAAATGGTAGTCGGCCGCGTCGTTGCGTTTGGTTTCCCAATGGAAATTCCGGTCCTCGAGATCCAGGCGCACGATCAGGCTGACCCGGGCGTCGCGGGGCAATGGCCGGCCGAGCCGGGCCTCGCGCTGTCCGCCGTTGGGCCGGAAGAACTGCACGACCACCGTGTTCTGGTCGGGCAGCAGATCCACCAGCAGATGCAGTTCGACGCAGCGGCCGTCGCCGGCGCTGGCGACAAACCGCCAATGGGCCGGGGGTCCGGCCTCGAAGTCGACGAGGTTCGTCAAGTTGAGCGGGGCGATGAAGCCGTCGGCGTTGACCCAGGCGCGCAGGCGCTTGGCGAAGACGTGCCGGTCAACGGGGACGCCGGCGTGCAAATTGGCCCCGAGCAGGCAGTCGTATTTCGACCGGACCCGGCCCAAGTCCACGCACAAGCGGGCCATGCCGCCCCGGCCATTGGTCAGCAGGACCAAGGCGTCCTGGTTTGCCGGGTGCGTTGGCTGCAATTGCGGCTCCTCGGCCAGGAACCGGAGCCGGGCCTTGAGGTGTTCCGGCGGCGTGCCGAACGATTCCACGGCGAGGGAGCCTTCGGCGGCGCCAGTCCCGGAACGCGGCGGGAAACAGACGATTTGGGCGCCTTGGGCCGCGATGGAGACGGCGTTGTGCGGATGCGCGTCGCCGCTGTCCGAGAGTCTGGCCCGGAACGGCAGGTCGCAGCGAACCAGCAGCCAATGACCGGGGGGGACCGGCGTGATCCGGGATCGATCCGCCAGGTTCCATTCCACCACTGGCCGGTAGCCGTCGCCGGTTCCAAGCGCGCGGGCGAGAACTCCCGCCGGATCGGCATCCACTTCGGCAGCTAACTCGGGCCAGGGCAGCGTCGGGAACCGGGATTCCTCCACGCCGGCGGCCGCCAGGGCGGCAAAGGCCCAGTCGGCCCGCGCCCGGCTTTCGCGATACGCGCGGCCGCGCAATCCGCGGACTTCACTGGCTGGGGCAAAGCAATGGACGGCTCCGGGATCAAGGGTGACCTCGGTCCAACCGTTGCCGGGCCGAGTCGCCAACCGGCATGGTTCGTCGTCGTCGGCCAGCAAGTCGCGGGCGGGTCTGATCAACCGGTCCCAGCGGCTGGAGTCGAGCCGGATTGCCTGCGGATTCGCCGGGTCCGGGTTGGCGATAACCAGCACTTCGTCCGCGCCGCATGCCGACTGGCGGTGCAAGGCGTAGACCGGCGCGCCGTCGATGCTCAGGCGGCTGAGCTTCGCGCCGTCGAAAAAGCACGGGTGGTCGCTGAGCAACTGGTTGAGCCGGGCCAGTTCGCCGACCAGATTGGGGGTGCTGCCCCAGGCGAGCCCGCGGGCGCTGTGGACGTTGATCTGTTCGGTGGCCAGCCATTCCACGCCGCTCGTGAAGGCGAACCCGCCATTGACGCTGGTCAGGGCGCACAGCCGGTTCCGATGTCGAGACCAGAGAACATTGGGAGTTCCCGACGGCGTTTCGGGGCCGGCCGGCGTCGGGCGGGCGGCCAGCCGCGAGTTGTCGTGAGTTTCGCTGTAGTGGACGAGCGTGCCCGTTGCCTGCGCCGCGCGGACCGTGTGGTCCAGGTAGCCGCTCAGTGGCAGGCCATTGAAGTTCTGGAAGAGCTCGCTGTAAGCCCACTGCATGCCGCCCTCGCTGAGCAGGGAATCGGTCGCCTCCCAGGAACCGCCGAGGCCTTCGAGCAGGAAAACGGTGTCCGGAAACTCCTGGCGAACGCGGGCGGTGATGTATTGCCAGACGTGCGTCGGAACCTTGTAACCCGCGTCGCAGCGGAACGCGTCGACCCCGCGTCGACACCAGACCAGGAAGGCCTCCGCCAAATGTTCCCACAGGTCGGTGTGACGTTGGTCGAGCTCGACCAAGTCCTCCCACACGACATCCCAGGCGCCCGGACTTTCGAACTCACCGTCCGGTTTGCGGAGGAACCATTCGGGATGCTTTTCCCACAGCGAACTGCCCCAGC